>NZ_JBIAIQ010000001.1:470889-673673 GCF_042871525.1 Streptomyces sp. NPDC005784 | reverse complement strand
GGAGGGGCGACAACGGCCACCGGCCGTCCGAGCGCCCGTGAACCTCAACCCCTCTGGGTTGGAATCCCCCTCTTTTAAGAGGGGGAGGATGTCAAATGAAGAAACCCGCCCTGTGGACAGGGCGGGCTCAGAGGGTTCAGAGGGCTCGGGAACTCCGGACGGCTACGGCAGGGTGAGGATCTCCGCGCCGCTCTCGGTGACGACGAGGGTGTGCTCGAACTGCGCCGTGCGCTTGCGGTCCTTCGTCACGACGGTCCACCCGTCGTCCCACATGTCGTACTCGTGCGTGCCGAGCGTGAGCATGGGCTCGATGGTGAAGGTCATCCCGGGCTGGATGACGGTGGTCGCGTTCGGGTTGTCGTAGTGCGGGACGATCAGCCCGGAGTGGAACGACGAGTTGATCCCGTGCCCGGTGAAGTCCCGGACGACCCCGTACCCGAAGCGCTTCGCGTACGACTCGATGACACGCCCGATGATGTTGATCTGGCGCCCCGGCCTGACCGCCTTGATCGCGCGGTCGAGGGACTCGCGGGTCCGCTCCACGAGGAGCCTCGACTCCTCGTCGACGGCGCCGACCAGGTAGGTCGCGTTGTTGTCGCCGTGCACACCGCCGATGTACGCCGTGACGTCGAGGTTGATGATGTCGCCGTCGCGCAGGACCGTGGAGTCGGGGATGCCGTGGCAGATGACCTCGTTGACCGAGGTGCACAGCGACTTGGGGAAGCCGCGGTAGCCGAGGGTCGACGGGTAGGCGCCGTGGTCGCACATGTACGCGTGCGCGACCCGGTCCAGCTCATCGGTCGTCACGCCCGGCGCGATGAGCTTCGCGGCCTCGGCCATCGCCCGCGCGGCGATCCGCCCGGCGATCCGCATCGCCTCGATCGTCTCCGGTGTCTGCACCTCCGGTCCGGTGTACGGCGTGGGGGCGGGCTTTCCCACGTACTCGGGACGCCTGATGTTTCCCGGCACGGGGCGGGTGGGAGAAAGCTCCCCTGGTACGAGCAGCGACTGGCCAGACATGGCAGCGAGTCTAACCAGCGGGCATGGGGGAACATGTCCCTGGCGAAAGGAGCTGGTGATGGCCCTGTTCAAGAAGCGGACGGTCGGCAAGCCCGGCGAGTGGTACTACTGCCTGGAGCACAAGAAGGTCGAGGAGGGCCCCGAGTGCCCGGCCAAGGACCGCTTCGGCCCGTACGCCACCCGCGAGGAGGCCGAACACGCGATGGACATCGCGCGGGAGCGGAACCTCGAGTGGGAGACGGACCCGAAATGGCACGACGCCTCGGGCAAGGCACCGGGCACCGAGGACGAGTGAGGCGCAGGACCCCGGGGTCGGCCGCGACGCCGGGCGCCGTGGGTGACCGGGACAGGGTGCGCCGGAGGTGACTCGGGTGCCGGTCCTGTGACGGACGCGGCACCGTCCTCGGGGACGTCTGTGGCACGGTGCTCCGGGCGATGGCGGGCGGGGGCGCCCGGCCCGAGTCCCGGCGTGGGACGGCACGGGCCCCGCGTCAGGACGTGGTCACCGGGGGCGCGGGCGGGAAGTCCCCGGCTCGCGCGGAGCGCATCCGCAGCGCGTGCTCGTTCGTGCGGTCGTCGTACGACATCAGCTTCGGGAGACCGACGGCGAGCAGCCCCACCGCTCCGACGCAGAGCGCGCCGCCGGCCCAGACCGACGCCCGTACGCTCGTGAGCGCGGCCATGCCGCCGGAGCGCACCTGGCCCAGCTGGGGGCCGATGGAGTACGACAGCAGTTCGATCCCGGCGAGTCGTCCGCGCAGCTCGTCCGGGATCGTCCGGTTCCAGATGGCGGCACGGAAGATGCCGCTGATCATGTCGCAGGCGCCCGCGAGGACGAGGAGGAGCAGCACCAGCCAGACGTCGTGCACCAGGCCGGCGCAGGCCACCGCGAGCCCCCAGCAGGCCGCCGCGAGCGCCACCATCCGCCCGTGCCGGTGCACGCGCGAGGTCCACCCGCTGGTGAGGCTGACGAGCAGCGAGCCGGCGGGGATGGTCGCGTACATCAGCCCCAGCGACCAGGCGGCGTGCAGATCGTCCGCGAGGAACGGCAGCACCGCGAGCGGCATCGCGAAGAACATCGCCGCGAGGTCGATCGCGTAGGTACCCAGGAGTTCCTTGCGGCTCCAGGCGTAGCGCGCGCCCTCGGCGATGGACCGCAGCGACGGTTTCGCCGCCTCGTGCGAGGCGGGCGACGCGGCGATCCCGATCATCATGGCCACCGACACGGCGAACGTCACCAGGTCGACGGCGTAGGCCCAGCCCAGTCCGGCGTACGCCACGACCACACCCGCCAGCGCCGGGCCGGCGACGCCGCCCACCGTCCAGCGCAGCGAGTTGAGCGCGCCCGCGGCCGTCAGGTGTTCGTGCGCCACGATCCGCGGAGTGAGCGAGTCCATCGCGGGGCGCTGGACCGAGCCGAGCGCGGCGGAGAGCGCGGCGACCACGTACAGGGGCCACACCGCGGGATGCGGCAGCGCCGCGTTGCCGAGCAGGGCGGCGCACAGCAGGCCCTGCCCGGTCTCCGTCCAGAGGATCAGCTTCCTTTTGTCCAGGGCGTCGGCGAGCGCCCCGCCGTACAGCCCGAAGACCACGATCGGGATCAGCTCCACGGCCCCGATCGCGCCGACCGCCGCCGCCGACCCGGTGAGCACCTTCATCTGCACCGGCAGGGCGACGAACGTCAGGAAGCTCCCGAAGTTGGTGACGAGCCCCGCCACCCACAGCCGCCGGAAGTCGGCGGAGGTCCGCCAGGGCGCGAGATCGGGCAGCAGGGCACGCCGACGGGAGGTGGGAACGTCATCACTCACGACGGGCCATGCTCGGCGGGGCGAGCACGAGGGGCAACTGGTTTACGGCCCCGGCGCCCGCACCGGCAGCCGGTTCCGGCCAGTCCGGCCCACCGGTGGTGGGTGTGGGGCGCCCCTACTGGCACCGGCGGGAGGCTGCCCCCTGCCACCACTGGTACGACGCCCCTGCTACCACCGGTACGACGGTGGGGCCGTCAGTTGGTCCGCGATGCGGGACAGGCGGTCGCGGAAGCGGTGGCGGCCCCGGGGGGAGGGCAGCGCGTTCTCTCCGGCCGCCGCGCTGACCAGATGCTGAACGGTGTCGAGGTCGAGCTCGGGATCCGGCGGCACCGCGAGCGACTCGTGGGCCAGCGCCGGCAGTTCGCCGTCCCCCCGGGACAGGGCCAGTACCGTCGCCCCGGCCCGCCGGGCGTCGTGCACCCGCTCCAGCAGTGCGGCCCCGGGCGCGTCGGGCGCCACCACGAGCAGCGTCTCCCCGCGCCGGGCCGCCTCGATCCGCCCGAGCCCCACCGCCAGGTGAGCCGGATCCGACTCCCGCGCCCCGTGCCGCACCAGGGTCGGCGACAGCTCCGGCGTCCCGGACCAGGCCGCCTCGTCCACCAGGTGCGCCGCGAGGTGCCAGGGCTCGTACTCCTCCGACCCCACCAGCAGCAACCCGCCGCCGTACGACACCACGGACCCTCGTAGCGTTCCCCCGAACCGCCGTGTCGCCCCCAGCCATTCGGTCCCGGCAAGCACTTCGCGCAGCAACGCGACCCGTACGGCATCCATGGCCGCATCCTGCCGCAACCAGCCACTCGTGACCCGGAGTTCACCACGAATTCGCCCAAGTTGGGCAGAAGTCCACACCACTGACCACACGAGCAACCGCAGCAGGGAGCCCGGCCATGACACAGTCGAGCGCAGAGCCCAGCACCGGCACGGAGACAGGCACGGGCGCGGACACGGGCGCGGACACGGACACGGGCGCGGACACGGACACGGGCGCGGACACGGGCACGGGCGCGGACACGGGCACGGGCACGAGCGCCGGGGTCAGCGTTCCCTTCCGGGCCGGGCGCGAGGGCTACGCCAGCTTCCGGATCCCCGCCGTCGTCGCCACCCGGACCGGTACACTGCTGGCCTTCTGCGAGGGCAGGGTCGGTTCCGCGAACGACCACGGCCACATCGACATCGTGCTCAAGCGGTCCGCGGACGGCGGCCGGACCTGGGGCCCGCTCCAGGTCGTCGCGAACAACGGGGCCGACCTCGCCGGCAACCCCGCGCCCGTCACCCTCGACACCGGCCGCGTCCTGCTCGTACACGTGCGCAGCGCGGCGACCGCGTCCGAGGACGCCCTGCTGCGCGGCAAGGTGAAGGCGGCCGACGGGCGGCGCGTGTGGGTGCAGCACAGCGACGACGACGGGCTCACCTGGTCGGCGCCGAAGGAGATCACCGCGCAGGTGAAGAAGGCGGGCTGGCGGTGGTACGCCACCACACCCGGGCATGCCCTCCAGCTCGGCTCCGGCCGGGTGGTGGTCCCCGGCAACCACACCCTGCCGCCCACGGGTACGGACAACGGCACCGAGGCGAAGTACAACAGCGGCCACTGTCTGCTCAGCGACGACCGCGGCGCGACCTGGTACCTCGGCTACCGCGACGAGAACACCAACGGCTACGTCAACGTCAACGAGACCACCGCCGCCGAACTCCCCGACGGCCGCGTCTACTTCAACGCCCGCAACGACTCCCCGTCGCCGGGCAACCGTGCCGACGCCCACTCCCTCGACGGCGGCAGGACCCTCGTCAAGCCGTTCCGCCCGCAGGCCGGCCTGGTCACCCCCGTCGTCCAGGGCAGCCTTCTCCAGCTCCGCGACCCGGACCTGCTCCTGTACGCCGGGCCCGCGGACCCGGTGTTCCGCGCCCTGATGACGGTCCGCGCCTCGGCCGACGGCGGCACCACCTGGCGGTCCGTGTACACGGTGGACGGGCTGCCCGCCGCGTACTCCGATCTCGTCCGCGTCGACACCACGACCGTCGGACTCCTCTACGAGACGGGCGACTTCGGCGCCTACGAGACGATCACCTTCCGGCGCATTCCGGTGACCGCGCTCGGGTGACCGTACTCACCCGACGGGCTCGGCCACCTGAGGCGCGTGGCCGCGACCCGCGCACGTAAAGTCGGCCCATGACCTCTACTGACAGTGCACAGAAGGCCCCCGCCAAGGACCCCTGGGACCTGCCCGACGTGTCGGGGCTCGTCGTCGGCGTGCTCGGTGGCACCGGTCCGCAGGGCAAGGGCCTCGCCTACCGCCTCGCCAGGGCGGGACAGAAGGTGATCATCGGCTCGCGCGCCGCCGACCGCGCGCGGAGCGCGGCCGAGGAGCTCGGCAACGGTGTGGAGGGAGCCGACAACGCGGAGACCGCGCGGCGCAGCGACATCGTGATCGTCGCCGTGCCGTGGGAGGGCCACGGCAAGACCCTCGAATCGCTGCGCGAGGAACTGGCCGGAAAGCTGGTCGTCGACTGCGTCAACCCGCTCGGCTTCGACAAGCAGGGCGCGTACGCGCTGAAGCCGGAGGAGGGCAGCGCGGCCGAACAGGCCGCCGCCCTGCTGCCCGGCTCCCGGGTCACCGCGGCCTTCCACCACCTCTCCGCCGTGCTGCTCGCGGACCCGGAGATCGAGGAGATCGACACCGATGTGATGGTCCTCGGCGAGGACCGGGCCGACGTCGAGATCGTCCAGGCCCTCGCGGGCCGCATCCCCGGTATGCGGGGCGTGTTCTCCGGCCGGCTGCGCAACGCCCATCAGGTCGAGGCCCTGGTCGCCAACCTGATCTCGGTGAACCGCCGCTACAAGGCACACGCGGGCCTGCGGGTGACGGACGTATAGGACGCGTGGGGGACACTGGTACGAAGCAGTGTCCCCCCGACAGGAGCCGACCCCATGCCCCGCCTCGCTCTCTACGCCCTCGCCGTCTGTGTCCTCTCCGTGGCCGCGGCCGTCGTCTCGTTCGTCCAGGGAAGCTGGCTGGGCGTCGTGTGGGTGCTGCTGGCGGGCCTGTCGTCGAACATGACCTGGTACTACGCGCGGCGGGGCAGGGCGTAGCAGCCGGCCGGGACGTCGGGCCGGTCGGGAAGTCGGGCTGGTCAGAACGTCGGACTGGTCAAGAAGTCGGGCCGGTCAGGACTTCAGGCAGATGTCGTTGTTCGCCTGCCAGAAGCGGTAGAGCCACTGTCCGCAGTCGGCCTCACCCGGGCCGATGCCCAGGCCCCGCAGGATGGCGTCGACCATGTCGAAGAACTCCCGGTTCACCGACGGGATCCACAGCACCGCGAACACGGCGAGCAGACCGAACGGCGCGAACGGCTCCACCTGGCGCTTGACGCCGTACGACAGCCAGGGCTCGATCACGCCGTAGCCGTCCAGGCCCGGGACCGGCAGGAAGTTCAGGATCGCGGCCGTGACCTGGAGCAGCGCGAGGAACGCCAGCGCGTAGCGGAAGGCCGCCGGGACGCCGTCGAGGGCGTGCAGCCAGAACGGCGCGGTGCACACGACGGCGAACAGGACGTTCGTCAGCGGGCCGGCCGCCGAGATCAGGCTGTGCTTCCAGCGGCCCTGGATGCGGTTCCGCTCGATGAAGACCGCGCCACCCGGCAGACCGATCCCGCCCATGATCACGAAGATCACGGGGAGCACGATGCTCAGCAGGGCGTGCGTGTACTTCAGCGGGTTCAGGGTCAGATAGCCCTTGGCGCCGATCGAGATGTCTCCGCTGTGCAGGGCGGTGCGGGCGTGCGCGTACTCGTGGAGACAGAGCGAGACGACCCAGGCCGCCGTCACGAAGAGGAACACGCCCACACCGGGCTGCTCGGCGAATCCGTTCCAGGTCGCCCAGCCGGTCACCGCCATGACGGCCACGATCCCGACGAATACGGGGCTGATCCTCCGGTCGCTGCGGCGGGTCGCGGCGGTGGTCATGGGGCTCCCTGGACTGGCTGGGTCGGTACACGTGTGCTCGGGCCTGCCCGACCGTACCGGGCTCACGCCGAAAACGTCTCGCCATCGGGCATTGGTTCCGTGGAGGGTAGGGGGATGCAACGAAGGAGGCAGTCCCGCGGGGACCGGCGGCGCCGGCCGGTACGGTCCGTACGATCCACCTGGTGCACCAGGACTTCGCGAAGGCCGCCCCCGGCTCGCGTATACCTGGGAACCGGCGCCCGCGTCGCGGTCGTCGGAGGCGGTGGACAGCCCCGAGTGGTCCGGTGAGGGCGGGGCCGGAGTTCTCGCCGAACTCGGCCCACCCGGCCCCCGCACCTGACGTCACCAGAGACAATGGACCCCGTGCGCTATCGCATTCTCGGTACCACCCAGGCACTCCGCTCCGACGGCACGCCCGTCCCGGTCGGCGGGGCGCGGCTGCGTGCCCTGCTGACCGTCCTCGCGCTGCGGCCCGGACGGACCGTTTCCGCGGCCGTGCTGGTCGACGAGGTGTGGGACGGCGACCCGCCCGCGGACGCGCCCGGCGCGCTGCAGGCACTGGTCGGGCGGCTGCGCAGGGCGCTCGGCGCTGACGCGGTGGAGTCGGTCGAGGGCGGTTACCGGCTGGCGGCGGCGTCCGACGACGTCGACCTGCACCGTTTCGAGCGGCTCGCGGGCGAGGGCACCCGTGCCCTCGCCGACGGCGACCCCGCCAAGGCGGCCGCCGTCCTGGAGGACGCGCTCGCCCTGTGGCACGGCCCGGCTCTCGCCGATCTCCCGGACCGCGCCGCCGAGTCGGCCCGTTGGGAGACCCGCCGTCTCGACGTCCGGCGCGCCCGCCTCGCCGCGTCCCTCGCCCTCGGCCACGCCGAACAGGCCCTGCCCGAGCTCACCGCCCTCTGCGATCTGCACCCGCTCGACGAACCGCTGCACGTCCTGCGGCTGCGCGCGCTGCGCGACGCGGGCCGGCTCGCCGAAGCGCTCGCCGCCTACGAATCCGTACGCGAGCTGCTCGCCGACCGCCTGGGCTCGGACCCGGGTCCTGAACTGCGTTCCCTGCACGCGGAACTGCTGGCCGGACCCCGGGACGGGTCCGGAGCCCGCGGCCGGGCGGGTGTGCGTTCCGGCGCCGGAACGCCCCCTGCCGCGGTCCCCGCCTCCGTCGACGGCTCCCTCGCCCCGGCCGCGGACCCCGCAACCTCGACCGACGACACCGGCGTCGGCACCGGCACCCGCCCCGGCACCTCAAGCACCTCAGCCGCAGCCGCAGCCGCCGGCGCGAGCCCGGGCGCGGAGCACCTGGCCCCGGCCGCCGGTCACGCCGCCTCGGACGACGTCCCCGCCCCCGCCGAGGGCAAGGCCGCCCGCGCCCCGCGAGCGGCGTCCGCCTCCCGTACCCGCCCCGCGTCACCGCCGCCCGGCAACCTCCGTGCCCGGCTCACGTCCTTCGTGGGACGGGAGAAGGACATCGATGCCATCCGGGGCGATCTCGCGGGGGCCCGGCTCGTGACGCTGCTCGGGCCCGGTGGGGCGGGCAAGACGCGGTTGTCGCAGGAGGCGGCCGAGGCACTGGCCCCCACGCTGCGGGACGGGGTGTGGCTGGCCGAACTGGCCCCGGTGGACGACCCGAAGGCCGTGCCCGAGGCCGTACTGACCGCCGTCGGCGCCCGCGAGACCGTGCTGCGCGGAGCCGGTGCCGAGGAGATGCGGGCCGTGGCCGACCGGCACGACGACGCGCTCACCCGGCTCGCCGAACACTGCGCCAAGCGCAGCATGCTGATCGTCCTCGACAACTGCGAGCATGTCGTCGACGCCGCCGCGCACCTCGCCGAAGCACTGCTGGAGCGCTGTCCGGGACTGACCGTGCTCGCCACCAGCCGTGAACCCCTCGGCGTACCGGGGGAGTTGCTGCGCCCGGTGGATCCGCTTCCGGAGCCCGTCGCGCTGCGGCTGCTCGCCGACCGGGGAGCCGCCGCCCGGCCCGGCTTCCGTGTGGAGGACGACCATGAGGCCGCCGCGGAGATCTGCCGGCGCCTCGACGGCCTTCCGCTCGCCATCGAACTGGCCGCAGCCCGGCTGCGGATGCTCACCCCGCGCCAGATCGCCGACCGGCTCGACGACCGGTTCCGGCTGCTCACCTCGGGCAGTCGCACCGTGCTGCCCCGGCAGCAGACCCTGCGCGCCGTCGTCGACTGGTCCTGGGACCTGCTCGACGAGGCCGAACGGGACGCCCTGCGGCGGCTGTCCGTCTTCGCGGGCGGCTGCGACCTCGCCGCCGCGGAGGCCGTCTGCGGCCCGGCCGCGCTGGACGTCCTCGGCTCGCTCGTCGACAAGTCCCTTGTCGTCGCGGCCCCTTCGGGCGAAGGGGAGACGCAGATGCGCTACCGGCTCCTGGAGACCGTCGCCGAGTACGCGGGGGAACGCCTCGACGAGTCCGGCGCCCGCCGCGCCACCGAGCGCGCCCACCTCATGTACTACCGCGAACTCGCCCGCACCACCGACCCCCTCCTGCGCGGTCCCGAACAGCGTTCCGGGATCGACCTCATCGAGCGCGAGTACGAGAACCTGCGCACCGCCCTGCGGCACGCGGTCACCGAGCGCGACGAGCAGGAGGCGCTGTGCATGGTGCTCTCGCTGGCCTGGTACTGGCAGATCCGCGACCAGCGCGTCGACGCACGCAACTGGTCCCATGAGGTGATGGCCCTCGGCCCCGACCCCTTCGCACCGCCAGTGCGCCCGGCCGCCCCGCTGTACGAGCGCTGCACGGACTTCCCGCCGCCGATGCGCGAGGAGGTCCTCGAAGAGGCCCGGCGCGGTGTCCACCTCGTCCATCTCGCCTATATGGACATGGACATGGGAGCCTGGCAGACCCCGGAGGCACAGGAGAAGCTCCGCACCATCGGCGCGACCTACGAGCCCGGCATGCCGCAGACCTGCCGTACGCCCGGATACCTCTGGTTCTACGCCGTGCTGCTCACCGGCACGATGGAACGCTTCACCGAGGTGATCAACAAGACGGTCAGCACCTGCCGCGAACTCGGCTACGACTGGGAGTTGGCCACCGCCCTCCAGATGCGCGCCAACATCCTCGCCAACCGCGCCGACATGGCGGGCGACGCCACCGTGGACGCCGACGAGGCACTGGAACTCTTCGGGCGTATCGGTGACGCGTGGGGCGCCGCCGAGTCGCTCTCCGCCCGCGGCGAGGCACATGAACGCAAGGGCGACTACCGGGCCGCCGCCGCGGACTACGCGGAGGCGTCGAAGTACGCCGAGCGGCTGGGCGCGCGCGCCCAGACGGCGGTGCTCAACGTCCGGCTCGGCAGCATGTACCTGGAGTTGGGGGAACCCGAGCGCGGCGAGGGGATGATGCGCGATGTCCTGGCGAACGGACACGGTGCCCACAACGAGGCCCTGCCGGCGGCCCACCTCCTGCTCGCGACCTGGCTCGGCCGCAGTGGCCGGGTCGCCGAGGCGCGCGAGCAGATACGGCTGCTCCGTGAGGACTTCGGGGCCGGATCCTTCGTCCTCTTCGACGGCTTCATGCTCGGCATCGAAGCCTGGCTGGACGCGATCGACGGGCGCAGCGAAAGTGCCCTGGACAAGGCGCGCCTCGCGATGGAACGGTCAACCGACCGGCTGTCGCGGATGATCGCGCCGCACATGCCCTCCGCCCATCTGACCACGGCCGCCATCGCCCTCAGCGGTCTGGACGGCGGCCGTCGGGCCCGGGACGCGGCCCGGCTGCTGGGCGCCGCGGACGCTCTGCTGCCGCCGGGCCACTTCGCCGGTCCCATGGAGGTGGAGGTGCGCGCACGGGCCGAGACGGGCGTGCGGGCCCTGCTCGACGACGGGGTGTACGAGGCGGCATACGCGGAGGGCGGCGGCCTCTCCGTGGAGGAGGCCGCCGCCCTCATCTGAGGCGCGGACGCGAACCGGCGCCCGATGGTCCCGGTGCGTGGGACCCGGGCCGAACGTCAGCTCTTGGTACGGAACTTGTGAATGGCGACGGGTGCCATCACCACGGTCAGGGCGAACGACCAGCCCAGCGTCACCCACAGGCCGTGCGCGACCGGGCCGCCCACCATCAGCCCGCGCGCGGCGTCCGCCAGGGCGGAGAGCGGGTTGTACGCGGTGAAGTTCTGCAGCCAGCCCGGCATCGACTTGGTCGGCGCGAAGATCGACGATCCGAACTGGAGCGGCATCAGCACCAGGAAGCCCATCGCCTGCACGGACTGCGCGCTCTTCATGATCACGCCGAGGGTGAGGAACACCCACATCAGGGCCGAGCCGAACAGTGCCGACAGACCCACGGAGGCGAACAGGCCGGGCCAGTTGGTGATGTCGAAGCCGACCAGGACGCCGACGACCATGAGGACCGCGGTCGCGATGAGCATCCGCATCACTTCCACCGCGATCTTGGCGAACAGCACCGAGCCGCGCCCGATCGGCAGGGACCGGAACCGGTCCATGACACCGGAGTTGAAGTCGGTGTTGAAGCCGGTGCCCACTCCCTGGGCCATGTTCATGCCCATCATGGCCATCAGGCCGGGCACGACGTACTGCACGTACGCCTGCTGCCCGCCACCGAGCGACTGCCCGATGGAGCCGCCGAAGACGTAGACGAACAGCAGCGTGAAGATGACCGGGAACAGGATGGCGTCGAACATCGACTCCGGGTCCTGGCGGATCCACAGCAGGTTGCGGCGGATCAGCGCGCCGGTGTGCCGCAGATGGGAGCGCAGCGGGATCGGCGCGTCGGAGACGACGTCGGGCGGGGTGACGGTGGCGGCGCTCATACGGCGACCTCCTCGCGGGAGTTGGTGGGCGTGGCGTCCTGCGGGGCACTGGCCTTGTGGCCGGTGAGGGAGAGGAACACCTCGTCCAGACTGGGCAGTTCGGTGGAGATGGAGGCGATCGTGATGCCGCGCGCGGTGACCGCGCCGACCACGGCGGTGAGTTGCTCGTCGCTGAGGATCGGGACGAGCGCGCTGCCGGTCTCGCTGTCCACGATCGTGGTGGCGAGGCCGGTGAGCCCCAGCTCGTCGAACATGGTGGCCAGCGGCCGCAGTTGCAGCGGGTCCACCGGGCGGATCCGCAGCGTCCGGCCGCCGACGCGTGCCTTCAGCTCGTCGATCCGGCCGCTGGCGATGACCTTGCCGCGGTCGATGACCGTCAGCTCGGAGGCCAGTTGCTCGGCCTCCTCCATGTACTGGGTGGTGAGCAGCACGGTGACGCCGTCGGCGACCATGCGCTTGACCTCCTGCCACACCTCGTTGCGGGTGCGCGGGTCGAGGCCGGTCGTCGGCTCGTCCAGGAACAGCACGGTCGGGCTGCCGATCATCGAGGCGGCGAGGTCGAGCCGGCGGCGCATACCACCGGAGTACGTCGACGCCGGGCGCTTGGCGGCCTCGGTGAGGGAGAAGCGCTCCAGGAGCTCGTCGGCGCGCCGACGGGCGTCCTTGCGGGGCAGGTCGAGCAGCCGCCCGATCATGTAGAGGTTCTCCCAGCCGGGGAGCTTCTCGTCGACCGAGGCGTACTGGCCGGTGAGGCCTATCACCCGGCGCAGCTGCCGGGGCTGCTTCAGCACGTCGTAACCGGCGACCGTGGCCTGTCCGGCGTCGGGGGTGATGAGGGTGGACAGGCAGCGGACGAGGGTGGTCTTGCCGGCGCCGTTGGGGCCCAGTACTCCAAGGACGGTGCCCTCGCGCACTTCCAGGTCGACACCGTCCAGTGCCTTGGTCTCGCCGTAGTGCTTGACCAGCCCCCGTACGGTGACGGCACTGCGGCCGGTCGCAGCTTGTCGGGGCGTGTTGTCGATTCGCGTCATGTCCATCAAGGTGCCAGCCGTCACCGACAAACGACCGACAGGATGCCTACAGGCCCCGACCGCTACCGATAGGTCGCCGACAGTCGGCCGACAGGGCGCCGACAAGACGCGGAAAGGATGCGGAAGGGACGCGGAAGGGACGCGGAAAGGGCGGGGAAAGGCGACAACCCGCCGACGGGGGAAGATCGGCGGGTTGTCTCTGGTGCCGCAGTGGTTCGGGGTTGTCGTGGCTCAGGGGCCGCGATGGCGCCGACGCCCTGGTGGCCGCGACGGCGCCGAGGTCCCGGGGGCCTCGGTGGACGCGGCGCCTAGTGGACGGAGTGCTCCTCCAGCGGGAACGTCCCGCCGACCACGTCCTCGGCGAACGCCTTCGCCGCGTCGCCCATGACGCGGCGGAGGTCGGCGTACTGCTTGACGAACTTCGGCATCTTGCCGCCGGTCAGGCCGAGCATGTCGGTCCACACCAGGACCTGCGCGTCGGTCTCGGGGCCGGCGCCGATGCCGACGGTCGGGATGTGCAGGGTGCGCGTGACCTCGGCGGCGAGATCCGCCGGGACCAGTTCGAGGACGACGGCGAAGGCGCCCGCGTCCTGGACCGCCTTGGCGTCCCGCAGCAGCTGCTGCGCGGCCTCCTCGCCCCGGCCCTGGACGCGATAGCCCATGGCGTTCACGGACTGCGGGGTCAGGCCGATGTGCGCCATCACCGGGATGCCGGACTCCACCAGCAGCTCGATCTGACGGTGCGAGCGCTCGCCGCCCTCCAGCTTCACCGCGCCCACCCCGGCCTCCTTGACCAGGCGGGTCGCCGAGCGCAGGGCCTGCACCGGACCCTCCTGGTAGGACCCGAAGGGCAGGTCGCCGACGATCAGGGCGCGACTGGTGCCCCGTACGACCGCGGCGGACAGCATGGTCATCTCGTCCATGGTGACGGGGACGGTCGTCTCGTACCCCAGGTGGCAGTTGCCCGCCGAGTCGCCGACGAGCATGACCGGGATGCCGGCCTCGTCGAAGACGGACGCGGTCATCGCGTCGTAGGCCGTGAGCATGGGCCACTTCTCGCCGCGCTCCTTGGCGGCGGTGATGTCGCGCACCGTGATGCGGCGGGTGATCTTGCCCCCGTACAGCGCCTTGCTGCTGTCGGTGGCCTTGAGGGCACCCTCCGCAGGCTGCTTCTGGGCAGCAGAGAGCTGCGTCATCGCAACGGCTCCTTCTGTCATCTCGAGGCACCCTGACGGCGTCCCCGGATCACCTCCATGGTGGCACCTCGTGCTACGCGCGGCTAGACCGGGCCCACCGGACTCGATGTCGTTCACACCACGCCCACCGGCTTCGGCCGACCCGTCCAGCCGGGCGCCTCCTACCGGAGACCTAGGTCCCTTCGTAAGTTCTGCGTAAAGGCTTTCCGATACGAGACGGTGTCGTATCGAATCACCTTTAGGGTGGTCGCCATGACAACTTCCGCTCCTCCGCTCGACCGCCGGGTACCCGAGGCGGTGCACCGGCGCCGCTGGGCGATCCTCGGCGCGCTCATGCTGAGCCTGCTGATCGTGGTACTCGACAACTCCATCCTGAACGTCGCGATCAAGACGATCTCGACCCCGGCGCCCACCGGGCTCGGCGCCACCCAGGGTGAGCTGGAGTGGGCCATCAACGCCTACACCCTCGTCTTCGCCGGGCTCCTGTTCACCGCGGGCCTCCTCGGTGACCGGCTCGGCCGCAAGAAGGTGCTGCTCGCCGGACTCGCCGTCTTCGGCATCGGGTCCGCGCTGGCCGCCGAATCCGGCTCGCCGGTCCAGCTCATCGTGTTCCGCGCGCTGATGGGCCTCGGCGCCGCCTTCGTGATGCCCGCCACCCTCGCCGTCCTGATGAACGTCTTCGAGCGCGACGAGCAGCCCAAGGCCATCGGCATCTGGGCCGGCGGCGTCGGCCTCGCCATCGCGATCGGCCCGATCACCGGCGGCATCCTGCTCGACCACTTCTGGTGGGGCTCGGTCTTCCTGATCAACGTGCCGATCGTGATCCTCGCGATCGGCCTGATGATCTGGCTGGTCCCCGACTCCCGTGACCCGAACCCGGGCCGCCTGGACCCGGTCGGTGTGGTCCTCTCCATCATCGGCCTCGTCCTGCTCGTCTACGGCATCATCAAGGGCGGCCAGCTCGCCGACTTCACCGACCCGCAG
Source organism: Streptomyces sp. NPDC005784 (assembly GCF_042871525.1). Lineage (NCBI taxonomy): Bacteria > Bacillati > Actinomycetota > Actinomycetes > Kitasatosporales > Streptomycetaceae > Streptomyces > Streptomyces sp. NPDC005784. The sequence goes on along the minus strand of NZ_JBIAIQ010000001.1, from coordinate 658,874 downwards.
GTCCTCGCGACCATCGGCGCCGGTCTCGCCGTCCTCATCGCCTTCGTGGTGTTCGAGATGCGCAGCGACCACCCGTCCATCGACGTCACCTACTTCAAGAACAAGGTCTTCTCGGCGGCGATCTCGGCCATCGCGCTGGTCTTCTTCGCGCTGATGGGCGTGACCTTCTTCTCCGTCTTCTACACCCAGAGCGTGCGCGGCTACTCGCCGCTGCAGACCGGCCTGTTGATGCTCCCGCTGGCCGTGGCCCAGATCATCTTCGCCCCGCGCGCCCGGCTGGTCGTGGACCGCTTCGGCAACCGCGCCACCTGCACGGCGGGCCTGGTGATCATCGCCGCGACGCTGGCCGCGTTCGCCACGCTGGAGGCGGACACCCCGATCTGGATCCTCGAAGTCATCTTCTTCCTGATGGGCACCGGCATGGCGCACATCATGACCCCGACGAGCGTCGTCATCATGCAGGCGCTGCCGCGCGAGAAGGCCGGTTCCGCCTCCGCGCTGAGCAACACCTTCCGTCAGGTCGGCGGTGCCCTCGGTATCGCGGTCCTCGGTTCCGTGCTCTCCACCGCCTACCGCAACGGCATCGAGGGCAAGCTCGACCTCGTCCCGGCCCCGCTGCGGCACACCGCGGGCGAGTCCATCGAGGCCACCCTCGGTGTCGCCGCCAAGCTCGGCCCGCAGGGCAAGGCCCTCATCACCCCGGCGAACGACGCGTTCCTGCACGCCATGCACGTCACCGCCCTGTGCGGCGCGGGTGTCGCGGTCATAGGCGCGGTGGTCGTCGCGCTGTTCCTGCCGGGCCGTCCGGTGGCCCCGCAGGAGGGCAAGGACGAGGCCGAGTTGGTGACGGCCGACCTCGGACAGGACTGACATCGGCATACGCGACCGTGGGCACCCCTCACCGGGTGCCCGCCGTCGCTGTGAACGGGGGAGAATGACACCTGGTCAACGACGGGAACGGAGTTCGACGTGAGCCTCGCGGACAGCCGAGACAGGCAGGGGTGCCCCGGCCGCGGACGCCCCCGCAGCGAGGCGGCGGAGCGCGCCATCGTCGAGGGCGTGATGAAGCTCCTCGAGGACGGGGTCCCGCTCGCGGACATCTCCATCGAGCGCCTCGCGCGCACCGCCGGCGTCGGCAAGGCGACGATCTACCGCCGCTGGAGCGGCAAGGAAGAACTCTTCGTCGACGTGCTGCGCGGCGCCGAGCCCGCGGACCCCGAACTCCCCGGCGTCTCCATGCGCGACGACCTCGTCGTCCTGCTGGAGTCGCTGCGCCGACGCGGCCTGGTCAGCCGCTCGTCGGCGATCCTGCACAACGTCTACGCGCAGATGAAGAGCAGCCCCAGACTGTGGGCCGCGTACGACGCCACGGTCATGGCCCCGAGACGCCAAATGGGCTACGAGGTGCTGCGCCGCGGCCAGGAGAACGGCGAACTCCGCGACGACGTCGACGTCGAGCTGCTCAACGACATGTTCGTCGGCCCGATGCTCGTCCGCTCCGTCATGCGCCCGGACACCGAACTTCCCGAGGGCCTCGCCGAACAGATCGTCGATACGCTTCTGGAGGGCCTGCGCCCCGTCCGGCCGTGACACGACCTGTTTCTGACGGGGCGAATGTGCGCGTTTCGTCACAGAGGGCGCATCGCGTGCCAGGATGCGGAACTCCGGACGTGAAGTTGAACGTCCCCTTGCCTGTACGGCCGTCATGGACGGCGAGAACGACACCGGACATCCCCTAGGGTCGTAGTCGAGGGGCAGACGGTGCGCACGGCAGTTTGTGAGGCGACGGTATGGCGCAGGCGTATATGACGGAGACGGGCAGCGACGGCCAGGGGCCGGAACGCAGAGAATCCCGGCTTCGGCGCCTGCTCGACGGCTGGCGCGGTGACCGCGGCATCTGGCGGCGCGGGCTGATCCTCGCCGCCCTCGCGCTGCTGCTCGCCCTGGTGATGCTGACGCACGGGCGGATCCCGAACCGGATCGGCAACCTCGGAAGCCTCACAGAGACGTTCCTGCCGTGGCTCGGGGTGTTCATCCCGGTCCTGCTGGTCCTCGCCTTCGTGCGGAAGTCCGCCAGCGCCCTGATCGCCGTGCTGCTGACGGGTGTGGTGTGGCTGAACCTCTTCGGTGGACTGCTCACCGACAAGACCGGCGGCGGCGGCGATCTGACCGTCGCCACCCACAACGTCAACGCCGACAACCCGGACCCGTCCGGCACCGCCCGTGACGTGGCCGCCTCCGGCGCCGACGTGCTCGCGCTGGAGGAGCTGACGGCCTCGGCGGTGCCCGTGTACGAGAGGGCGCTCGCCCCGACGTACAAGTACCACTCGGTGCAGGGCACCGTCGGGCTGTGGAGCAAGTACCCGCTCAGTGCCGTCCGGCCGGTGGACATCAAGCTGGGCTGGACGCGGGCCATGCGGGCGACCGTGGCGGCGCCGGCCGGCCGGGTCGCGGTGTACGTGGCCCACATGCCCTCGGTGCGGGTGAAGATGAAGGCCGGGTTCACCGCCCGGCAGCGCGACAAGAGCGCGAACGCGCTGGGCGAGGCGATCGCCGGCGAGCCCCTGAAGCAGGTCGTCCTGCTCGGTGACCTCAACGGCACGATGAACGACCGGGCGCTGAACGCGGTCACCGCGCAGATGCGTTCCACGCAGGGCGCGGTGGGCAACGGCTTCGGGTTCAGCTGGCCGGCGTCGTTCCCGATGGCCCGGATCGACCAGATCATGGTCAAGGGCATCGAGCCGGTGACCTCGTGGACCCTGCCCGCGACCGGCAGCGACCACCTCCCGATCGCGGCCCGCGTCAAGATGGACGCAAACGCGTCTTGACCCCGGGGAAGCGCAGTCTTAACCCCGTGAAATCGCGTCTTCATCTCCTGGAATACTGGGCCCGGCAGACTTTGTTCACCTGCTGAACTTAACATGGGTTCGACCCGTGATCCGCGACCCGCGCACATCGCCGTGCGCGGGCGCTTCCGTGCCCGCGCGGGTTCCCGCATGCCGCCCGCGCCCGTACGGAGCCCCGCTCGTCCCCGCTCCTTCGAAAGGCCTCTCATGCCTCTGGCCCTGCTCGCCCTCGCCGTGGGCGCCTTCGGCATCGGCACCACCGAGTTCGCCATGATGGGCCTGCTGCCCGACGTCGCCGACGACCTGCACATATCCATCCCGGCCGCGGGACACCTGGTCTCCGCGTACGCGCTCGGCGTCGTCATCGGCGCCCCGCTGCTCGCCGCGGCCACCGCCCGGATGTCCCGCCGCAAGGTACTCATCGCCCTGATGGGCCTCTTCGTCGCGGGCAATGCGCTCTCCGCCCTCGCCCCCGACCAGAACTGGCTGCTCGCCGCCCGCTTCCTGAGCGGTCTGCCGCACGGCGCCTTCTTCGGCGTCGGCGCCGTCGTCGCCACCGGCCTGGTCGCCCCCGAGCGCAAGGCCCGCTCCGTGTCGCTGATGTTCCTCGGCCTGACCGTCGCGAACATCGCCGGTGTCCCGGCGGCCACCCTCGTGGGGCAGCACCTGGGCTGGCGGGCCACCTTCCTCGGGGTGAGCGTGATCGGCGTGGCCGCCATCGCATCGCTCTTCCTGCTGATCCCGAACACCCCCGCGCACACCCCCGCCGGCGGGCTGCGCGGCGAACTCGCCGCCCTGCGCCCGCTGCCCGTCTGGCTCGCCCTCGGCACGACGGTCGCGGGCTTCGGGGCCCTGTTCTCCGCGTACAGCTACATCACGCCGATGCTCACGGACGCAGCCGGCTACGCCGAGGGCGACGTCACGCTGCTGCTGGCGCTCTTCGGCGTCGGCGCGACCGCGGGCAACCTGCTCGGCGGCCGGCTCGCGGACCACGCGATGCGCCGCACCCTGTTCGGCGGGCTGGCCTCGCTGGTGGTCGTGCTGGCCGCCTTCCCCTTGCTGATGCGTACGGAGTGGAGCGCGGCGGTGGCGGTGGTGCTGCTCGGCACGGCCGCCTTCGTCACCGGCTCGCCCCTCCAGCTGATGGTCATGGAGAAGGCCGCCGCCGCGCCCTCCCTCGCGTCCTCCGCCAACCAGGCCGCGTTCAACCTCGCCAACGCGGGCGGCGCGTGGATCGGCGGGCTCGCCCTGGCGGCGGGCTTCGGCGCCACCTCCCCGGCGCTCGCCGGAGCCGCCCTCGCCGTACTCGGCCTGGCGGTCGCCGGAGCGGCGTACTCGGTCGACCGCCGCCGCGCGGCGGCGGTCGCGGGGGCACCCGGCCGCCTCGTCGCCACCCACCTGCCCGCGCCCGCGGAACACGCGCACCGGTGAGGACGCGTGACGGCGTCGCCCGACGGCGGTGTCCCCGGGCGGCGCCGTGGCCCGGCCGGGCTGCCGCACCGGCTTACCCCGCGCGGCCGGTAGCACGTAGCACCGGCCGAGGGGCCGCACCCGTGAGGTCAGCCGTTCCAGGGGAAGGTCAGCCGTTCCTGGGGAAGGTCAGCCGTGGATGTGCCCGGGGACGGGCAGCCGTGCCGGGGGAAGTCGGCGTCTGCGGGGAAGTCCGGCGTCCCCAGGGGTCAACCGTTCCCGGGGAAGTCAGCCGTCCACGGGGAAGTCGGCCGTTCCCGGGGAGGTCAACCGTTCCCGGGGAAGTTGGCCGTCCACGGGGAAGTCAGCCTCTCCGGGAATGCCGGCCGTCCCCCGCGGGAGGTCAGGCCTCGGTCTCCGGGAGGTCGAAGCGGGCCAGGTCGCGCAGCCAGACGCGGGCCGAACTGTCGGACGGCGCGCGCCAGTCGCCGCGCGGCGAGAGCGAACCGCCGGCCGAGACCTTCGGCCCGTTCGGCATGGCCGAGCGCTTGAACTGCGCGAACCCGAAGAAGCGGCGGCAGAACACGTCCAGCCAGCGCCGGATCTCCGGCAGGTCGTACGCGACCCGCTCGGCCTCGGGGAAGCCCGGCGGCCAGGCGCCCGCGTCCGGGTCGTGCCACGCGTGCCAGGCCAGGAAAGCGATCTTCGACGGCCTGAAGCCGTAGCGCAGCACGTGGAAGAGGGTGAAGTCGTGCAGGGCGTACGGGCCGATCTTCGACTCGGTGGACTGCATCTCCTCGCCCGGTACGAGCTCCGGACTGATCTCCGTGTCGAGGATCGCGGCGAGCGTCCGGTCGGTGTCCTCGCCGAACTGGTGGCTGCCGATGACCCAGCGGATCAGATGCTGGATCAGCGTCTTCGGCACCCCCGAGTTGACGTTGTAGTGACTCATTTGGTCGCCCACGCCGTACGTGGACCAGCCGAGCGCCAGCTCCGACAGGTCACCGGTCCCGAGCACGATGCCGCCACGCTGGTTGGCGAGCCGGAACAGGTAGTCGGTGCGCAGCCCGGCCTGCACGTTCTCGAAGGTGACGTCGTACACGGGCTCGCCGGAGGCGAAGGGGTGGCCCATCTCGTCCAGCATCAGCCGGGCGGTCGGCGTGATGTCCAGCTCGGCCGCGGTGACGCCGAGGGAGCGCATCAACTCGTGCGCGTTGCCCTTGGTGTGGTCGCTGGTCGCGAAGCCGGGCAGGGTGAAGGCGAGGATGTCGCTGCGCGGGCGGCCCGCCCGGTCCATCGCGCGGGCGGCGACGATCAGCGCGTGCGTGGAGTCGAGACCGCCGGACACCCCGATGACCACCTTCGGGCCACCGATCGCCGCGAGCCGCTGCTGGAGCCCCGCGACCTGGATGTTGTAGGCCTCGTAACAGTCCTGGGCCAGCCGGTCGGGGTCCGCCGGCACGAACGGGAAGCGCTCGATGCGGCGCCGCAGACCGAGGTCACCGGACGGCGGGTCGAGTCGGAACGACAGGGTCCGGAAATCGGCGGTGCGGGCGGCGTGGGTGCGCCGGTTGTCGTCGAAACTGCCCGTCCGGCTCCGCTCCTGCCGCAGCAGGTCGAGGTCGACGTCCGCCACGGCGAACTGGTCGTCGAGCGGGAAGCGGTCGGACTCGGCCAGCAGCGTCCCGTTCTCGTAGATCATGGTCTGGCCGTCCCAGGACAGGTCGGTGGTCGACTCGCCCAGCCCGGCCGCCGCGTAGACGTAGGCGGCGATACCGCGTGAGGACGCCGAACGGCACATCAGCTTGCGGTCCTCGGCCCGGCCGACGGTGATCGGACTGCCGGAGAGGTTGGCGAGGACGGTGGCGCCCGCCAGGGCCGCCTCCGCGCTCGGTGGCACCGGCACCCACATGTCCTCGCAGATCTCCGTGTGCAGCACGAGGCCCGGGGCGTCGTCGGCGGCGAACAAAAGGTCCACGCCGAACGGCACGGACTCGCCGCCCAACCGGATCGTGCCGCCGCGCTCGTCGTCGCCCGCGGCGATCTGCCGGCGTTCGTAGAACTCCCGGTAGTTCGGCGGGTACGACTTGGGTACGACACCGAGGATCCGGCCGCGGTGTACGACGACCGCGCAGTTGTAGACCCGGTTGCGGTGGCGCAGCGGGGCGCCCACGACCAGGACCGGCAGGAGTTCCGCCGACCCCGTCACCACCGTCCGGAGCGCCTCCTCGACCTGGTCGAGCAGCGCGTCCTGGAGCAGCAGGTCCTCGATCGAGTAGCCGCACAACCCCATCTCCGGGAAGACGGCGACGGCGACACCCTCCCCCGCGCACCGGCGCGCCTGGCGCAGGACCGCCTCGGCGTTGGCGTAGGGGTCCGCGATGACGGTGTGGCCCGTGCAGGCGGCGACGCGTGCGAAGCCGTGCTGATAGAGCGACCGGAAGTTCAGAGGAGGCACCCGGCCAGTGTAATCGTCAGAGCGACGCGATGGGGTGGCGCGGGGTGTGTGGCGGCGCACCTCCCACGGCGGAGAACGCGCGATGCGCCCGCCTCCACTGGAGAGGCGGGCGCATCGTCCGTCAAACGCCGGTCAGCGGCGGCTGAACGAGTCGACGTAGCCCGGGGCGGGGGAACCCACACCGGTGACGTCGTCGTAGCCCTTCACGGCGGACAGCGAGCTGTCCTTGCCGAGGCTGCGGACGGAGACGACCTGACCGTCCGCGGCGTCGAAGCCGTTCGCGAAGTCGACGCGCGCCACGGCGAGTCCGGAGCCCGTGGGGTTGTCCGTGACGTCGTGGTACGCCTTCGAGCCGAACTTGGAGTAGATCGACGGGTTGGCGAAACCGATCGCCTTGCCGCCGCGCGCCTCCTGGGCGAGCGCCTGGACCGCCGCGATCACCGGAGCGGCCAGCGAGGTGCCGCCGATGCGGTACTCGCTGTACTGCTCGGTCCCGTCCGGGAAGGTCTGCGTCTGGCCGACCTTGAAACCGGTGTTGGGGTCGGCGATCGCCGAGATGTCCGGGACGACCCGGTTACCCGCGGCGTTGTTGGCCTTGGCCAGCGCGTTCGGGACGACACCCTTCTGGTAGAAGGGCTCCGCCACGGTCTTGCTGGTGCCACCGCCCGCACCCGAGGTGAACGCGCCCGGGAACCCGGTCCAGCTCTTGCCGTCCGTGGACAGCGCGGCCTTCTCGGTGCCCCAGCCGGTCTCCCACAGGTACTTGTCGCCCTTGCCGACCGCCAGCGAGGTACCGCCGACCGCCGTCACCCACGCCGAGTTGGCCGGGGTGTCGACCTGCTTCGTACCGGTGTTGGCGACCTCGTCACCGTTGTCACCGGAGGAGAAGTAGAAGCCGATGCCCTCGACCGCGCCGAACTGGAAGGTCTGGTCGTAGGCGGCGGCCAGGTCCGGGGTCTGGTTGGCCTCGATGTCGCCCCACGAGTTGGAGACGATGTCGGCCAGGTGCCCGTCGACGATCTTGTTGAGCGAGGCGAGCAGATCGTCGTCGTAGCAGGACGCGGCACCCACGTACGTGATGCTCGCGCCCGGCGCGACCGCGTGCACGGCTTCGACGTCGAGGGTCTCCTCGCCGTACCAGCCGGCCGCCCCGCACTCCTCGGTCTTCGTGTACTTGTCGGGCAGCACCTGACGGAGCTGACCGCTGGTGTACGCGGCGTCGCCGTGCTTCCCGGCGTAGGTCGCCGCGTCGAAGGCGATGGTCGGCGAGGCGAACGCGTCGGTGATGGCGACGCGCACGTTCTTGCCGGTGCGCTTGCCCGCTCCGTACGCCGCGCGCAGCTGCTTGCCGGTGTACCCCTGGATCGCGTACGGGATCTTCTTCCCGTACGCGTCCGGCAGGGTGCTCGCGGTGTTCGAGCCGTAGTACGAGGAGAACGGCCCGGAGTTCTTGAACACCGCGTCCGGAGGCGGCAGTTGATCGGCGTGCGTCGCCTTGTGCGGAGCGTTGTCCAGGCCGGTGACGGTCAGGACGGCGCCGTTCAGGGCAGCAGGCGCGGAAGCCGTCTTCGACGGCGCCCGGTAAGTCTTCTTGCCCTTGGTGTAGTTGTGCAGCTGGGTACCGAACGCCTTCTCGGCGGCGGCGACGTCGCCGGTCACCGAGACGTAGTGCTGCGTCGTTCCGGTGACCGTCAGGCCCGCCGACTTGAGCCAGTTGGTCACCGCGGTGACCTGGGCCTTGGTGGCGCCGAAACGTGCCTGCGCCTTCTTGGCGCTGAGGTATTTCCCGTACGAAGCCGAGTGCGGGTCGGACACGGACCTGGCGTACGCGGCCAGACCCTTGGCGTCCCGTCCGGCGAGGTACACCCGGGCCGAGAGCTGGGAGCTGTCGGACGCCGCTCCCTTGTCCGCCGTGGCGGTCGCCCACGCGGGCCTGGTGCCCGCGAGAGTGTCCCGGCTCGGGCCGTCCGTGGCGTGGGCCGCGGGTATGCCGAGCGCCAGCGCACCGGCGAGCAGAGGCAGTGTCGCCGCCAAGCTCACTCCGGCGCGCGCGGTGGCGCGGTTGGATCTCATAGAACCCCCTGCGATGCGGTTCGTCGCATGTAGTGGTTGGTCGGTGATCCACGCGAGAGCCTCACGCCCTGCCAGAGCGTGAGGAATGGATCACAGATGGGGGTCACTCTTTCGGTGAACGGTTCATGCCAGGGGAATGAAAAAGCCAAGGAAAGACCAAGTGGCCGCGATTGGCGATCATTTGGGATGGTTTGAAGAGGGCCCTTGCCCATAGTCGAGGGTTTTCCCTCTATCCCGTTTCGGGGCCCGTAAAGAGGTGCCCGGCTTCTGTAAGCGGATCGAGTCCCCGGGGCGTGTTGGGGGTGTGAAGCAGCTGGAGTTCGAAGAGTTCTACCGGAGCGGGCGGGACGTCTGCCTGCGGGCGGTCCTCGCCGCGGTGGGCGACCGTCAGCTGGCCGAGGACCTGGTGGCCGAGGCGTTCGCCAGGGCCTGGGCGGCCTGGCCCCGGGTCCGCGGCCATCCCGCCCCCCGCGCGTGGATCGTCCGGACGGCGCTCAACACCCGTATCTCGTGGTGGCGTCGGCGCCGGCACGAGGTCGCGCTCGGCGACCACGACGGCCGGGACACCGCGGCCGCGGAGTCCGGCGGCGCCGGACTCGACCCAGCGCTGCTGGCCGTACTGCGCGAACTGCCGCGCAGGCAGCGGGAGGTCGTCGCCCTGCGGGTCTTCCTCGACCTCGACACGGCGACCACGGCCAAGACGCTCGGGATCGCTCCCGGAACCGTAACCGCCCATCTGGCAAGGGCCGTCGGGACACTCCGCGGCCATCTCGTCACCCTCGACACACCGGAGGCAGGATCATGAACGGAACCGACGACGACAGGGACGTCCTGGACGCGCTGAGGGGCTCCCTCGACGACATCACCATGGCGGTGCCCGTCGAGCGGATCGTGGCCGAGGGCCGCTCGGTCAGGCGGCGGCGCCGGCGCGTGGCCGTCGCGGCCGTGGGCGTCACCGCGGCCGCGGGCCTCGCGCTCGGCGCGCCGGGTTACGGCCACCCGTCCACCGCGCCGCCCACGGGCGGGAACACCGAGGCCGTCGCGTTCACCGTCGCCAAGCGGTCGGACGGCACGGTCGCGGTGACCTGGACCAAGGAGCAGTACTTCAAGAACCCGGCGGGACTCCAGAAGGCGCTGCGCGAGGCGGGATTCCCCGTCCTCGTGAAGACCGGGGTGTTCTGCAAGGGCCCGGACGACCACACACAGGTCGACAGGCACGGCTCGGGACCGGGGGTCGACAAGGTCGTCGAGCGGGAGCAGCGCGCCGACGGCACCGTCGTCTTCATCTACGACCCGGCGGCGATGCCCGCCCACACCCAGCTCTTCATCGGCTACCTGGACAAGGCCCAGCTCGCCGTCACCCACGGCCGGCCCGGCTCGATGGAACGTCTCGTCCCGACCGACGTCGCCCTGAAGTGCGGTACGGACTGGCGCAGTTGACCATGCGGCGGAGGGGGTGAACGGGTCCGGGGCGCTGCCCCGGACCCGTTCCGCACACCCGTTCCGCACACCCGTTCCGCCGGGTGGACGCAGTCTCAGGCTCCGGGCTTGTCCTAGTCGCGTGCCTTCGCGCCCCGCTCCTTCAGCATGTCCGCCATCATTTTGATCTCCGACTGCTGGGCGTCGACCATGCCCTGCGCGAGCCGTTTCTCCACGCCGACGGTGCACTTGGCGACACAGCCCTCGGCCATGTGGATACCGCCCTTGTGGTGGTCGGTCATCAGCTGGAGGAAGAAGACCTCGGCCTGCTTCCCGTTGAGCGTGCCGAGCCGCTTCATCTCGGTGTCGGTGGCCATACCCGGCATCAGCGAGCCGTCCTCGCCGGACGCCATGTCACCCATGCCCATCCAGGTCATCGGCGCGTCCGAGGACACCTTCGGCAGCTCCCACAGGTCGAGCCAGCCGAGCAGCATGCCGCGCTGATTGGCCTGCGTCTGCGCGATGTCGTACGCGAGACGCCGTACCTCCACGTCCTTGGTGCGGTCCCGCACGATGTACGACATCTCGACGGCCTGCTGGTGGTGCACCGCCATGTCCCGGGCGAAGCCCGCGTCCGCCGAGTCCGCGGCGGGAGCCCGCGTCCCGGAGTGGTCGCCGTCGGCGACCGCGTACGTGATCGCCCCGGCCGCGACGAGCACGGTCGCCGCGACGCCCGCGATCCATCCGACGTGCCTCACTGGGACAGACCGTTGGTGCAGGCCGCGCCGGGCTCGGGCGTCTGCTTGCCCTGCACGAACTCCGCGAAGAACGCGTCGACGTTCTTGTCGCTCGCGCCGGTCACCGTGCGCTGCTTGCCCCAGGCGCTCAGCATGATCGGGTCCTTCTGGTCCTCGACCGGGCTCATCAGCGTGTACGGGGTCTTCTTGACCTTCGTCGCGAGCGCTTTCACATCGGCGGCGGACGCCTTGCTGTTGTACGTCACCCAGACCGCGCCGTGCTCCAGGGAGTGCACGGCGTTCATGTTGTTGACCGCCTTGGTGTAGACGTCGCCGTTGCAGTTCATCCAGACCTGGTTGTGGTCACCGCCGACCGGCGGCTCCATCGGGTACGTCACGGTCTTCGCGACGTGGTTGCGCGCCAGCGTGCCCTTCCAGGTCTTCACCCCGTCCGCGCCCGTGACGAAATGCCCCGACGCCGCCTTCGAGTCGCTCGCCGTGTCCTTCTTGCCGTTGTCCGACTGCGACCGGAGGAGCACGACACCACCGACGACGAGACCTGCGACGACGACCGTACTGGCGGCAATCACGAGGATCCGGTTGCGCCGTTCACGGGCGCGCTCGGCACGGCGCAGCTCCTCGATGCGTGCCTTGCGCGTTCCGGTGCTGGTGTTCTTGGCGGAACCCATGGTGAGTCCTTCATCGGGATGGGACGGTCGGGTTCGCCGATCGTAATCGGGAACGGTGGGGCGTCGGCAGGGAGGGCGCGGGATTGGCCGAAGAAGCGGGTGGCGGACGGGGGCGGAATGCACTCGGACGGCGGTCGGCCGAAGGGTGTCCGACAGGGGACGGCCAGAAAATTTGAACCGAAGATGCGCATTACCTACGCTGTCGGGTATGCGGTTGTTGCGATCCACCGACCTGGCCCTTCGCGTCCTGATGCGACTGGCCGTCGTCGGCGACTCGACGCCCACCACGCGCGAGGTCGCGGACGACATGCGGGTCCCCTACACGCACGCCGCCAAGGTCGTCGCCGAACTCCAGCACCTCGGGCTGCTCGATGCCCGGCGCGGCAGGGGAGGCGGTCTCACACTCACCGAGAAGGGGCGCGGGGAGTCCGTCGGCGCGATCGTGCGCTCCTTCGAGGGCGAGGGCGACGTCGTCGAATGCGAGGGGGCCACGCCGTGCCCGCTCATCTCCGCGTGCCGACTGCGGGGCGCACTGCGGCGGGCCCAGGAGGCCTTCTACGCCTCTCTGGACCCGCTGACCATCGCCGACGTCGTCGCCGATCCGACGGGGCCCGTGCTGCTCGGCATCACCCGCAGGCCTTAGCGGCCCAGCCGGCCCGGCGCGCCCTGCCCGCGTCCTGACGGGTCTCCACGCCCCGCTCCGTCCCGGCCGGGCGGCCGGGTCGGGCCGCGCCCGGCTCCGGCTCCGCGCCCGGCTCCGGCTCCGCGCCCGGCTCCGGCTCCGCGCCCGGCTCCGCGTCGCGCCCGGCTCCGGTTTCGGCTCCGCGCCCGGCTCCGTTTCCGCCGACACCGCGCCCGACTTCGGTTCCGCCTCCGCGCCCTGGCTCCGGCCCCGTTTCCGCCGACACCGCGCCCGCCGCGGAGACCGCGCCGCGCGGGCACGGCCGGGACTGCGCGGCGCGTGCGGCACCTCGGTCAGGACTGCGGGCGGCACCTCCGGTCAGGACTGGGTGTCCGCGGCTTTCATGGAGCTGACGGCGTCCGCGATCGTGGTGCGGTACAGGCCCAGCTTCGGCTTCAGCACGAGCGCGCCCGAGCCGAGCGGGAAGTTGTGCGTGTCGGCGTTGGGCATGTGGTCGCCGTCGGCCAGGACGTTCAGCTCGTCGATGCCGGAGACGGTGCCCGTGGTCGCCCCACTCGGGTCGAGGTCGATGACGGCGTAGGCGGTCTGCCCGGCGTACACCGGGTAGGCGGGGGCCCCGCCGAGCCCGCTCGGGATCAGCGGCTTCACGATCTTGCCGCCCTGCGCGCTCGCCTGGTCGAGGTAGACCCCCGGGAAGTAGCTCAGCCCGCAGGAGCTCGCGCCGTTGTTGCGTACGGCGATCACGCGCCGGCTGGACGCGCCGTCCCTGGTGGTCATGTTCACCGAGACCTGCCCGCCCGAGCAGGGGTGCTTGTAGGCGTAGCTGTCGCTGGTCGCGTTGCCACCGCCGCCGCCCTTGGCGGTTCCGGAGCCCGAGCCCGACTTCGAGCCCGAGCCGGAACCCGAGCCGGTCGAGCTCTTCGAAGTGGACGAACCGCCCGTGGTGCCGGTCGTGCTGTTGGCGTTCACCGCGGATGCCGTCGGAGAGGCGCCCTGCGCGGTGCCGCCGGTCTCCGGGCCCGAGGCCTTCGTACCGGATCCGTCGGACCCGCAGGCGGTGAGGCCCACGGCGAGCAGGGCCGTGGATGTGGCGGCGAGAAGCATGGCGCGGTTACGGATGGTGCTCACTATGGATCCCCCGAAGGTGTGCGGCGAACGCCGGGTCATGTGGCGCGCCGTCCCTGAACTGCTGACATGCATCAGTCTTGGGTCCGCCGCTCACGTCATGCTGACGTTGCGCTGCCGTCCCGCTGACGTCCGCGTCGTGACCGTGCGCACACGGCTGTCAGCAGGCGTCGGCGATCGGGTGCGACGCCTGCGCGCACCGCTGCCGGTTCGGAGAGGGGGAGCGGGGCCCGGTGCGTGCCGGACCCCGCGGCTGCCGCGTGTCCCGCCGACGGCCCTAGGACTGGGCCAGCCAGAGGTCCGGTCCGAACACCTCGTAGTGGATGTCGCCGGCGGGCACGCCCTTCTCCAGGAGCTGGGTCCGTACCGCGCGCATGAAGGGAAGCGGACCGCACAGGTAGGCGTGCGTGCCGGGCCGCACGGTCACTCCGGAGAGGTCGACCAGACCGGTCCGCTCGGCGGGGTGGCCCGGCTCGGGCCGCTCGTACCAGAAATGGGTCTCCGCGTCGGCGAGCTTGCCCGCGAACGCCTCGTGGTCGGCGCGCAGCGCGTGCTCGGCGGGGGAGCGGTCGGCGTGCACCACCGTGACGGGAGCCTTGTGGCCGTTGATCGCCAGCTGCTCCAGCATGGCGATCATCGGGGTGACGCCGATGCCCGCGGAGGCGAGGACGAGGGGGGCGTCCGCGTCGTCGAGGACCAGGTCGCCGTACGGCGCGGAGACCTCGAGGACGCTGCCCTCGCGGACGTGCGTGTGCAGATGGTTGGAGACCTCGCCCTCGGGGCTCGTCACGCCGGCGTTCTCGTCCGCGCGCACCCGCTTGACGCTGATCTGGCGTACCGGGGAACCGGGCGCGCTGGAGAGGCTGTACTGACGTATCTGGCGGGCGCCGTCCGGGAGTTCGACGCCGACGGAGACGTACTGGCCCGCACGGAAGTCCGGCAGGGCTCTGCCGTCGGCCGGGCGGATCCGGAAGGTGGCGACGTCGGCGGTCTCCTCGACGCGCTCGGTGACCACCCAGGGGTGCAGGGCGCCGTCGTCCGCGTTCTCGTCGTACAGGCGCTTCTCGATGGCGATCAGGGCGTTCGCCATGAGCCAGTAGACCTCGTCCCAGGCGGCGGCGACCTCCGCGGTGACCGCGTCGCCGAGAACCTCGACGATCGCGGCGAAGAGGTGCTCGTGCACGACCTTGTACTGCTCGGGCGCGACGCCCAGGGAGGCGTGCTTGTGGGCGATGCGGCTCAGCATCGCGTCGGGCCGCTCGTCGGGGTGCTCGACCAGATGGGTGGCGAAGGCGGCGATGGACCCCGCCAGGGCCTGACGCTGGGTGCCGGCGGCCTGGTTGCCGCGGTTGAACAGGTCGCGGAGCAGCTCGGGGTGGGCGGTGAACAGTCCGGCGTAGAAACGCTCGGTGATCTCACCGATGGCGGCGCCGACGACGGGGAGGGTCGCGCGCACGGTGGAGGCGGATTGTTCGGACAGCATCAGGACTCCTCAAAGCCAGGGCGGGAACGGTGGGTTGCGCCCCTATCTGCCCCGCACACTAATAAAACTTGCATCTGAGATGCAAATTAAAGCTCGTGGGGCGAGAGAGTGCCGGTCGGCTCTTACGGGTGCGCGTGTGAGCAGGCAGTATGTGCGGCAGAGCAGGACACCTGCCGTACGCGAGGCGTTCAGACCGAGGTCGCCCGGCCGATCATGGTCCGCAACGCGCATGAAATGGTGTTGTGGTGGGATGCTCAGGTGCGCCGATCGTCTTCGAGGCGTGGGAGCAGGCGGCCTGACCAGCAAGGATGGGTGGAAGCGGAAGATGGACAAGCAGCAGGAGTTCGTGCTCCGGACGCTGGAGGAGCGTGACATCCGGTTCGTACGTCTGTGGTTCACGGACGTACTCGGCTTCCTCAAGTCGGTGGCAGTGGCCCCGGCAGAGCTGGAACAGGCCTTCGACGAGGGCATCGGCTTCGACGGCTCGGCCATCGAGGGCTTCGCCCGCGTGTACGAGTCGGACATGATCGCCAAGCCGGACCCGTCCACCTTCCAGGTGCTGCCCTGGCGCGCCGAGGCCCCCGGTACGGCCCGGATGTTCTGCGACATCCTCATGCCGGACGGCTCCCCGTCCTTCGCGGACCCGCGCTATGTCCTCAAGCGCGCCCTCGCCAGGACCTCGGACCTGGGCTTCACCTTCTACACCCACCCCGAGATCGAGTTCTTCCTGCTGAAGGACCGTCCGCTGGACGGCTCGCGGCCCACCCCCGCCGACAACTCCGGCTACTTCGACCACACCCCGCAGAACGTCGGCCAGGACTTCCGGCGCCAGGCCATCACGATGCTGGAGTCGATGGGCATCTCGGTCGAGTTCAGCCACCACGAGGGCGCCCCCGGCCAGCAGGAGATCGACCTGCGCTACGCCGACGCGCTCTCCACGGCCGACAACATCATGACCTTCCGGCTGATCATGAAGCAGGTCGCGCTGGAGCAGGGTGTCCACGCCACCTTCATGCCGAAGCCGTTCTCGGAGTACCCGGGCAGCGGTATGCACACGCACCTCTCCCTCTTCGAGGGCGACCGCAACGCGTTCTACGAGTCCGGCTCGGAGTACCAGCTCTCCAAGGTCGGCCGCTCCTTCATCGCCGGCCTGCTGAAGCACGCTGCGGAGATCTCCGCCGTCACCAACCAGTGGGTCAACTCCTACAAGCGCATCTGGGGCGGCTCGGAGCGCACCGCGGGCGCCGGCGGCGAGGCCCCCTCGTACATCTGCTGGGGCCACAACAACCGCTCGGCCCTCGTCCGCGTGCCGATGTACAAGCCCGGCAAGACCGGCTCGGCGCGGGTCGAGGTCCGCTCGATCGACTCGGGCGCGAACCCGTACCTCGCGTACGCGCTGCTCCTGGCCGCCGGCCTGAAGGGCATCGAGGAGGGTTACGAGCTCCCGCCGGGCGCCGACGACGACGTCTGGGCCCTCTCCGACGCCGAGCGCCGGGCCATGGGCATCGAGCCCCTCCCGCAGAACCTCGGCGAGGCGCTGGCCCTCATGCAGCGCAGCGAACTCGTCGCCGAGACCCTCGGCGAGCACGTCTTCGACTTCTTCCTGCGCAACAAGAAGGCGGAGTGGGAGGAGTACCGCTCCGAGGTCACCGCCTTCGAGCTGCGGAAGAGTCTGCCGGTGCTGTAAGCGCAGGTCAGCGGCACTTTTCGTGACGCAGTACGCGGGGCCCTCGGTCGATGACCGAGGGCCCCGCGGCTGTCCTCACTGCCCCTGGGCCGTCTGTGGGCCGTCCGCCCCGGAAACGGTGCCGTCGTACAGGCTGTCTACAGCCCGCCGGGCGCGGCCTTCGCTGCTCGGCAGCAGGTGCGTGTAGACCCGGAGCGTGAAGCCAGGGTCCGTGTGCCCCAGGTAGGTACTCAACGCCTTAACGTTCTCGCCGGCGTCCAGGAGCACGGACGCGTAGAAGTGCCTCAGCGCGTGCATCCCGTGCTCTCGTGCCGCCTGGAAGCGGTCACCTGGTTCGGGGGCGGGGATGACGCCGGCGGCGACGAGCGCGGGCTTCCAGTAGCGGACGTTGAAGTCCGTGCGCCTGACAGCGCCGTTCCCGTCGGTGCGCAGGAACAGCAGACGCTTCGTCATGGGGTCACCGTCCGGACGAAGCCACGGCAGGGTGACCTCCACCGGCGGATGTGCGTCCATGTGGGCCTTGAGCGTGTGAGCAACCCGGTTCGGTAGCGGTACGTCCCGCTCCTTGTCGCGCTTGGGCGGGGCGAAGACGAGCTTTCCACTGGCGACCTTGACCTGGTAGCCGATGTGCAGCCAGCCGGTGTCAAAGCGGATTTCGTCCGCGGGGAGCCCGAAGATTTCCCCCTGGCGCAGGCCGCAGCCGGCGCCGAGGTCGACCGCTGCCCGATATCGCCATGGCAGAGCCGCACGCACGGCGAACGTACGCTCCGCTGTCCACGGAGCCACCCGGCGCTGGTTAGGGGCCGGAGCACGCACCGTGCTGGCTTTGCACGGGTTCCGGTGCAGGTGGTCGTCGTCCACTGCTGCGGTGAAGACGGCCGAAACGCTCGCGTAGATGACGCGGCGGTACGAGGACGCGGGTACGGCGCGCTCCAACTCGCTCAGCCAATCGCGGATGTGCTCGGGCTTGAACGAACCGAGGGGGCGCGATCCCATGTAGGGAATGGCGTGGCGGCGGAGCTGCACGTCTACGGACTCACGTGTGGTCATTTCCGTGGTCTGAGCCGCAAGCCACCTCTCGGCGTACTGCCGGAAGGTGGTCCGGCCAGCGTTCGGGTCGATGTACCGGCCGCTGTCCATGTCGGCTTCGATCTTCGTCAACCACTTCTCGGCGAGACGCTTCTGCCCGTCGAGGAAGCTCTTCGACTTCTCGGTTCCGTCGGGGCCGATGTATCGGGCGCGGTAGCGGAGGCCGGACCCGTGGCGTTCACTCTTCACACGGACGGTCCTGCCCGCGGCGTTGGTCGCGGTCTTGAACCAGCGGTCTTGGATGTGTCCTGCCATGCGACGGCGTTCCCTTCTGGGCATGGGGAAGGGAGGGCCACGGTGTGGCCCTCCCTGGTGAAGCGATGTGGTGTCAGGCGGCGGCCTGGTCGGCGGTTTTGCGTTCGGTGACGTAGGCGCGGACGTCGGCGGGGTCGTATCGGAGGTGCTTGCCGATGCGGAATCCGGGCGGTCCGGTGCGCTTCTTGCGCCACTGGTAGACGGTCTCCAAGGGCACGCCGAAGATCACGGCGATGTCCTCGGGCTCGAGGTACCGGTCCGGAAGGCCACCCCGGAGGATGGCGCGGGGATCAGTCTCCGAAGGGAGGGGGAGCGGGCTCACAGACGTCCTCCACAGTTGGAATCACATTGCTCTGAGTCGCGACTCATCGCGACTCAGACCGGGTTGGTGGGTCCCTGAGTCGCGATGAGTCACGACTCAGGCAGATGTGGTTCGCGCTGATTGAGCGTGATCCCGCTGTAGATGGCCACCTGTTGCCCGTAGGCGTCGCGGGGGCGTGTGCGGTTGAGTTGGGGGATCACGGAGAGCAGGTTGCGGCCGAACACCTGCTTGGTTCCGGGGCGGACGCCGTTGTCCTCGGCCCACTCGCGCCAGATCGTCCACAGCGTGTCTACGGGCACGCTGCAGGTGGGTCCGGTGGTGCAGCGTTCGCGGACGAACGCGCTGGTGGGTGAGGCGGTGTCCTGCATGGTGGTGACCGCTTCGCGGCTGGACTTGGGTTCGGTGATCCGGCCCGTTCGCTGGAGGCGGGCGAGGCCTTCCAGTGCCCAGTTGAGGATGCCGGGCATCTCCGCGACGAGCTTGTCCATGAGGGTCGGGTCTTCCTTGCCCAGCCACGAGACCGTCATGTTGAGCAGCACGAACCGTTTGGCGATGACCCCGGAGGAGTCGCCGAACTGCGGGAGTTCGTTGGACAGGATCATCAGCCGGGTGGGCAGCTTGCCGGTCCATACGGCGCGGTACTTGCGATCGACGTCGATCGTGTCCTCGCCGGAGATCGTCAGGAGTCGTTCCACGACCTGGCTGTTGTCGTTGCCGGACAGCCGGGCGTCCGAGATGACCGCGAGGGGCTTGCCGACGAGCGTGGACAGGCCGAAGTTCGTGCCGAGTCCGGCGAGGGTGGGCCCGGCAAGGTTCTCCTTGCCGACCAGTTCTTTGAGGACGCGGGCGATGGTGCCCTTGCCGGAACGGGTGGGGCCGACCATGAGCAGGATCTTCTGCTGGTCGGTGCGGCCGGACAGGACGTAGCCGAACCATTCCTGTACGGCGTGGATGGCGTCGGGGTCGTGGGGCCAGAGCTGTGCCAGGAAGTGTTCCCACGTCGGTGCGACGGCGGTGGGGTCATAGGTGAAGGGGACGGAGACGAGGTTGAAGAATCCGGGGCTGTGCGGCAGCAGTGCGCGGTCGCGGATGCGCAGCAGACCGTTCTCACACGCCACGATCGGCCCGTCGCCCTGCTCGCTCGCGCCTGCGCCGTCGAGCCATGCGGGGGCGTCGAGGTCGGTGGGCAGCAGGGTGATGGATCCGAGGGCGTCGAGCAGGTTGCTGATCTTCGGTTTCGTTGGTGCCCACGGATGCGGTTCCGGCTCGCCCTTCTTGCTGAGCCCGATGTAGAGGGCGTACTCAAGGCGCTCGTACATGGCTTTGCGGATCTGGGCTTCGTCGATCTCGCGCCAGGAGGCGCCGTTCCAGCACATCCAGGACGCGCGCCAGCGCCGGTAGACGAGTTGTCCGTCCTCGGTCTGCCAGTCGGGCAGCAGGCGGCGGCCAACGGCCATGGGGTGGGAGGGCGGTGGCAGTTCCTCGGTCTGGGGGTCGGCGTCCGGGTGGTTCGTCATGCGGCCGTCCTCCCTTCCTGGGGAGTGTGGAGCGGGCATTCCTCGCGGTGGCCGGTGTGCTCGGCGACCAGGGCCAGGACGCGAGATCTGCCGACCGCGCTGCGGTCCCTGCCGCACAGGCACTTCGAGGTGGCGGTCGGGATGGCGTCGCGCGGCGTGCAGATGGTGAGCCACGCGACGGGGAAGCGGCCGTTGCCCGGTTGCGGGTCAGGGCGAACGGCAGTGAGGACGCCTTCGGCGACGTCCTTCGGTTCGCCCATGGCCGTCGGGGGCGGCGCGGGTTCGGCGGGGCGGGGTGGGTTGGGGGTGGGTGTGGTGCTTTTACCTGGGGGGCGGGGTTGGGGGGCGCTCATGCCGTCTCCCGGGGCCAGGCGGTGCGGATGGAGTAGTCCAGGGCCTTGCGGATGGTGGCGCGGCACTCGGCCGGCGACAGTCCCGCGGACTCGCCCCCGCAGGTAAAAGCCGCTTCCACGGTGGTGCGGTCGAGATCGCCCCAGGCCACGAACCGGCCCACCGCCCGTACGGCGCGCAGGAGTTCGGCCTGGCGTCCGCCCTCGGCGGTGGTGGCCA
This sequence comes from Streptomyces sp. NPDC005784, assembly GCF_042871525.1. NCBI lineage: Bacteria > Bacillati > Actinomycetota > Actinomycetes > Kitasatosporales > Streptomycetaceae > Streptomyces > Streptomyces sp. NPDC005784. The sequence continues at coordinate 638,551 of NZ_JBIAIQ010000001.1, read as the reverse complement.
CGGCCGCTACTTCGCGTTGCAGGACTGCGGTCGCGTACCGGCTGGTGTCGCGGGTGAGCATGGGCAGCACCGGGGCCGTGACGCGCCGTCGAGGGGCTGTCAGGGCTTTTTGGAGCCATGCGGGCAGGTCTGTCACGGGTGAGTCGTCCAGGAGCGTGTACGGGCCGTGTGATGTCTGGCTGCCGGGGGCGACGACCTGTCCGCCCCAGGCGCGGGTGTCGACCTTGGGGATGAGCGTCCCGGTGGTGTTGGTGAAGCGGACACCGGACGGGGCGGTGAAGTACAGGTGCTCTCCGCCGCTGGGGGTCCGGATGCGGCGGGTGGCGGGCAGGGCCTGCCCGGCGCGCTCGCAGAGCGCACGGAAGTTCGCCGCGCCGTCAGGCGTGCCCGCTTTGTCTTTGGGCTTGAGGGTGTCGAGGTCGACGACCAGCAGGCCGGCGGGTCCGGTGGCGATGCCGACGTTGAACGGGCCTGTGGCCCAGCAGCGTTCGATGCGGGCGGGGTCGGTGGTGGCGCGTTGCTCGAACGTGCGGTGTCCCTCGGCACAGTCGCCGGTACGCGGGCAGCGGCGTTCGCCGTGCAGGGCGGGGACCTTGCCGCGCGGGTGCAGGGGGATGACGGGCCAGCCGCGCGCGGCGGCGTTCAGCGCCGCGCGCAGCAGCGCGGATCGGGCGTCATGGGTCATGCTGGATGCCTCCAACAGGTCTGTTGCGGACTGGTTGGCAAGGGCGGCCCCGGATTCTTTGGCGAGAGGCGGGGGCCGCCCTTGGCGTAGCTAGTGGCGGGTGGTGCTGGGCTCGTTCTCGATCAGTTCGGCGAGACGGTTGTGGCGGTGGGCGGAGATCGCGTTGAGCAGGGCGGCGGGGTTGTCGTCGAATTCGTGCAGGGCGACCATGGCGGCGAGGATCACGTCGCACAGTTCGGTGGCGACGTCGCCGGGGCTGTGGGTGAAGCCCTTGCGAGGGTTCTGGCCCTGCATGCCGATGTACGCCTGGGCGACTTCTCCGGCCTCTTCGGTGACCTTGAGCAGGCGCATGCCGATCTCGTGTGCGTTGGTGCCGTTGGTGGCGTCCAGCCACGCGACCACCGTGCGCACGTGGGTCCACGGCATGGCGCTGGAGGCGGTGTCGGGCTGGTGCTCGGCCCTGGCGTAGAGGCGGTTCCGGTCGCCGTCTCGGGTGGGGTAGACACTCACGGTGCCGGTGGTGAAGGTGCGGTCCAGCGCGGCGACGACGGGGTCGGTGTCGGCTGCGTCGCAGATGACGCGGATCTCGAACACGGGTTTCCTCTCTGGGGGTTCAGCCGTGGAAATGGCTGCGCTTGATCACTGCTTTGCGGACGTTGACCGTGCTGCCCTTGGCGCCGCTGATGGCGCGGGCCGGGGCGCGCAGGGCGAGGACGATGACGGCGACCCAGACGAGGGCTCCGCCGCTGATTCCGGCGGCAGCGCTGATGACCTCGCCCACGCCGTAGCCGATGCCGGCCGCGAGGGCGCCGCCTCCGATGCCGGCGCCCATGAAGCGCTGGGCGACGGGGTCCAGGAGCGGGAGCGGGGTGAGGTCGCGCGGCTCGGGGGCGAGGACCGGGGCGGGTGCGAGGTGCTTAGGCATGGGGACCATGCGCCCGTACGCGTCGGGCACCCACACCACGGGCTGACGCTCGCCGTACGGGTCCAGCGCCATCGAGGGGCCCGGGTCGTAGGAGGTGAGCGGCTGAAGTTGATGAACGGTTACGGCCCGTTCTGCGGGCAGGTATCCGGGGTGTTCGGGGTACATGCGGAATCCCTTCCGGTGCACGGTTGGGGAGGCGGGGGCACACCCTTGGATGTGGGCTGTGGAGGGGGTTTCGGGGTCTGGCCTGCGGGTCCTCCCCGCCTCCCCGAAACGGTGTTTTCGCTGATCAATGTGGGGGAGGGGTCCGGGGAGGGGGTTGGGGAGTTCTCCCCGCCTCCCCGGGCCGGGAGGGTGCGCCTCCCCGCTAGTTGGAGGCGGAAGCGGAACCGTCGGTGTCGCGGTCGGCGAGGGCGCGGGCGACGTCGTCGCGGCGGACGACCATGCGGCCGTGCGATTTGTACGGCTCGACCCCGGCGGCCTCCAGCACGCGCTTGAGGTCGATGAACGACCAGTCGCCGTAGGCGTCCTCGTCGAAGATCGCGAGCCGCTTGAGGATGTTCTGGGTGTGCGAGCGTTCCGCGTCCCCGAGGACGGTGAAGATGTCCGCGAGCGGGTCGCGGTCCTCGCCGCGCTCGATGGCGCGCAGGGTGGTGACCCCGTCCCGCAGGGCGCGGGCCCGGTCGGCGATCTCGACGGCGGGTTCGTCGTCGATGAAGTGGGTGCGGACCGTGATGGACGACTGCCCCTTGGGCATGTCGATGCCGTCGGAGGCCACCACGAGCGTTCCCTTGTCCAGCCCCTGACGCAGCAGGTGCGGGGCGGCGCCGTCCTCGACCGCCTTGTCCCCGAGCGCCATCTTGGCCTGCGACTCGGAGCCCAGCACGAGGGACGCTCGGGTGTGGGCGCCCTCGCGGACCAGCTTGGGCAGGTTCTGATCGGTCGGGTCCTGGGTGCCCTGCCACAGCAGTACGTCGACTGCCCGGCCCTGGTTGTGGATGGTGCGGGTGCCCATGAAGTACCGGGAGGTGGCCTTGGACCCGCCGTAGGGACGCCGCTGGTCGTCGACCGCGGGGCACATGAACGACTTCTGTGCTTCGTCCACGATGACGATCAGGGGCCTGAACTTCACGTTCGGGTTGGCGAGACGCTCCTCGATCCGGCGGTTCATCTCGCGCACCGCGTCCTCGACCATCTCGGTCGCCTGGATCACATGGCCATCGGACGGGCCCTCGATCAGCACGTCGGCGATGCCGTTGAACATCGACCAGTCGCCCACGCCCTTGAGGTCGGCGATCCAGAACTGGACCGACCGATCCAGCGCCAGCCACAGCACCAGCGCACGCAGCGCGGCGGTCTTACCTTGGTTCGAGCGACCGGTGATCAGGAGGTGGCGCTGATAGAGACTCAGCTCCGCCGCGTCACCGCGCAGATCCTGACCCCAGGGGGCCTTCCCGGTCTTGTAGTTCGCGGTCACCGTGGTGTCCGTGACCAGCGGAGACGGGCCGATCGGCTCGTCGAGCGCTCCGGAGTCCGCGATCCACAGGCGGACGGTGCGGGCCGCTTCCGGGATGGTGATGAACACCTCGTGTTCGTGCCGGGTCAGGTTCTCCGCGAGCTTGCGCCGGCGGTTCTGTACCTCGTTGGTCGCCACTCCGGAGGGGAGGGTGACGTCGACTTCCACGCCGCATCCGGCGATCCGGATCGGACCGAGCATGCTCGCGCCGGCGTCGCCCATGTCCTTGATTGCGTTGCGGAGCGCGGGCACGCCGAGGTCGCGCAGTGCCTTGACGACGATTGAGGGGGTGATGGGCTCGCCCTCGCTGTTGCGGACGTTGTCGGGCAGGGCCCATGCGGGTGCGGCGTGCTGCTTGCTGCCCACGGCCCATAAGGCGAGCAGGGCCAGGAACGGGCCGATCGCGAGGGCCGGCCCCCACACCACCTGAACGATGGTGATCAGCAGGTTGATGAACTCGACCGTGGCCATCAACGGCGTGACGACGTGCGTGACGTCCTTCGTCGCAATCGCCATCACGATGCCGAGGGCGATCAGCGATCCGATGCCCATGCCGGCGCCGACCGCGACGCCCTTGGCGGCGTCTACGGGTGAGTGGAGCAGGTCCATGCGGCGGCGGTGGCGGGCCTCGCGGAAGTGCTGCCCGCGCTCCTCCCACTCCGAGGCCATCTCATGGTTCCCGGCGGCTTCGGCCGCGCGGAACATCCGCTCGTAGCGGGAGGCGGTCCGTCCGTCCCACGTCCGCTTCGCCGCGATCCGCGCGCCGCCGGCGACGTACAGCGTGTGTCGGGCGACGGCGCGGGCCGTGGTCCTGGTGGTCTCGTGCGTGACGACGTGCGTGACGGCACGTCCGGAGCGGACCCACAGCGGCACGGGTGCGGTGGGTGCCGGGTCGGGGACCACGGTCAGCGTGGTCACGGTGCCGCCGGGTTCGGTCGGCGGTTCGGTGTTCTTGTGCAGGTGAACGGTGTTGTCGCTCATGGTTGGAGACACTCCTGACTGCCCCGTGTCCGGGGTGAAAGCGAAAGGGGAGAGGGACCCCCGCCCGGCGGTGGCGCTGGCGGGGGTTGCGCTGGTCAGTGGTGGCGGGCGCGGTACTCGGCGTGGCTGAGCTGGGACGGGCCGGTGCGCGGGCCGTCGAGCCAGCAGAAGGGGCGGATGCTGTCGGCGGCGGTGAAGGTGCGCAGGGCGGCGCCGTCCGGGGCGTCGGGCAGGGCGTAGATGCGACCGCCGTCCAGGGAGGCGAGCAGTCGGGCGCCGTGGTGCTCGCACCCGTTGGCCCCGGCGCCCTCGATGTCGAGCACGGTCACCGCGACCGGTCCGGCGCAGGGGGTGGGGTCTTCGGGGTGAGCGGCGGGACAACGAGACTTGGCCGGCGCCACGCTCACCACCAGCCGGAGGACTTCTTGGCGGCCTTGGCGCGGGCGGCTTCGGTGACGATGCGCTGCCGCTCGATCTGCAACGCGGTCATCTCCGCGATCAGCCGGGTCTCGGCGGAGGTGGAGACGGAGTCGATCCGGGTCTCCGCGCGGCTGGTGCTCTTGCCGCGCATGACCCGATAGGAGCCGCCGGCGAGGGCGGCGAGCATCGCGCGTCGCTCGGAGCTGGTGAGCGGCCACAGTTCGCCGCGGCGGACGGCGTCGAGCTTGCGGTTCGTCTCGCGGATCGCGCGGTCCAGGCGGCGGGTGTCGGGCTTGGACATGGTCAGTCCCTTCGTCCGGCGTGTGGGGCGAGGATGAGGTGGATGTCGGCGAGCCGGCCGGTGCTGCCCTGCGAGCCGAGCCAGGCGGCGACTTCGCGGGTGACGTGGTCCCAGCAGAAGGAGACAGGGACGGTGACGGTGCCGTGGGCGAACGCGCGGCCCTCGCCGGGCACGCTCACCCACGCGTGCCACGCATACGTGAGCATCGGAGCAGCGTTGGTGCTGGTCACAGGAGAACTCCAGGGTGGGTGTGGAGAGTTCAGGCGGTGCGCTGGTCGGCGGGGTAGGCGCACAGCACGCACATGCCAAGCGAGCGGGGCATGCAGTAGCCGTAGGTGATCCGGCAGTTGGGGCAGGTGCGGCGGGCGAGCATCGCCAGCGCGAGCGCGCCCCACTTCCGCGACGTCATCGGCCGCACCGGGAGGGCCAGGTCGAGGCGGTACAGGTAGGCGACCCGCACCCCGCCCGCACGCCGGTTGACCCGCATCGTCTGCGCGGCGATCGGCTGGCCCCCGGGGCGCAGGCCCTGCGCCCGTAACTGCCGACGGGTGGCGAGCCCATCGGGGGCGAGGCGCCAGGGGTAGGTGGGCACGCCGTAGCGGGTGCCGGTCGGGTCGAAGCAGTCGGCCCACGCGGCCGACATCAGGCGACCCGCTTCCACGCCGCGCGGAGGCGGACCTCGGAGGCGGAGTGGCCGGCGGTGCGGAACCGTACGGCCATCTCCCGGTAGGACAGGGCCGGCGTCTCGCTGTGCCGGATCTCGTCGACCAGCGCGTCAAGCTCCGAGTCGGTGAGGGCGGGCGCCAGCGTGAACGCGGCTACGGGGTCGGTGGGTCCCCAGACGGGCAGTTGCCACCGGGGTGTGACGTCGGGTGTGACGCGGTGCGTCACGCTGCTCAGCGCCCGTCCGGTGTCCTCGCCCTCCCGCGCCGCTTCCAGCGTCGACCAGGCCCGGGAGAGGGTCTGTGCGGTCCTGGCCTGGACGCGGGCGACGCGGGCACCGGCCTGCGTCACGGCCGTCAGCCGGGTCTCCTCCGTGACCGCTTCGGCCCGCAGTCGGGCGCGGGCCACGGCCGCCTCGTCGCGGGCTTCCTGCTGGATGCCTCGGATCACTCCGAGGGCGTTGGGTGTGAGCGCGGTGGCCTCCCACAGCCCGTGCACCAGCCACAGTGCCTTGGCCGCGATCGGCAGCCACGCGACGGCCAGCCACGCGCCGGGGGATGCTTCGGCGGTGAGCGCGTGGGCTACGAGGACGCCGGCCGCGATGAGTCCGAAGGACCAGCCGACGCCGGTGACGGCGCGGTTGTGGTCACCCTGCGCGGCGAGGCGGCGTTCGTAGGCGAGGGTGGCCAGCCACCCGCCGTCGATCCCGAGACCGACGACGAGCGCGACGGGCCACGGCATCGCCTCACCGAGCCACATCATGACCACAGCCAGGGTGAGGACCATGGACACCGCCGTCATCGCCACGGCGGGCAGAACGGTCTTGGCCTTCACGCCGCACCGCCCGCCGTGCCGGTGGTGGCGGTGCGGTTGGCCAGGTCGCGGCGGGCGGCCAGCACCCGGCGGTGGGCCCGGCGGATACGCCGCGCGTCCAGCTCCGTCGGGGTGCGGTCAAGGGTGATGATCTGCGCGTCCAACAGGTCGATCTCCGCAGTGATGACGGGCATCTCCCGCTCGATCGCGTCCAGCTCCGCGTCCGTCGGCTCCATGAAGTCGGCGAATGCGGTAACAGCTTCCTGAACAGTGACGATGGGGTTCATTGGGTCGTGTTCTCCCTGCAAGGTGTACGGCCCGAAGCGGTCCCCGGGGGGCCACCCGGGGACCGCGCGCCGTTGTGGATGGTGGGTTGTGAGGTCAGCGGCGGAACGCCGCGCGGAAGAGGCCGATCACGTCGTCGGTGCGGTCGGTGACCCGGCCGGACTCCAGAGCGTCCGCACGGGCCTCGTGCCGGTCCGCCGCAGCGTCACGACCGCGCTCACGCTGGACAGCGGCAATGCGTCGGTGCTCGGCAGCGGCCTTCTTCATGCGGTCCATGAACAGTCAGTCCTCTCGACTGATGGGGGTGAAGCGCTCTCGCGACTGCCCGCGCTCCCGTCCGTACGACCAGCGCACGTGGTGTGGGTCGGACGGGTGGGAGAGGCAGCCGGCCGCAGCGTCAGCGCTGCGAAGCCAGGGAGAACAAGGACCGGGAAGCGTCTACTGGCGTCTGTCGGCCGGTCCGTCTCGGCGGCGCCCCACGCTTTCGTTGACGCATCAAAACTCCTGCTGGTCGGGCAGATCAGGTCTGCGTGGAAGAGGGAGAAGCACTGCAAGGGGGACCTGCGTCCCCACACTCCGGCCGTTGCTCGCGGTCACCGGGCCACCTCGCCAGTACGGGCCGAAACCCTGTTCTGCCTGGCCTTAGCGGGCGGTCTTGCAGCGTGGCCGCCCTATCCGGCGCCGCTCCTCACTGAGGAGGAGTGGCGCCGCATCAACAGACTGGACCGGTGGACCGGTCCAGTCAAGCGATGAAAATGGAGTTGGATGGCGATGGGTGGAGTCTGCGCAGGTCAATCGACGTGACGAGGCATCAAAAAAGCTGGACCGGCGGACCGGTCCAGCTTGGTTTGCGGGTGCCTACATGGCGTAGGTGTCCACCTGCTCGAAGAGCGAGGAGGGAGTAACACCTTCCTCGCAGACCAGCGGACGACCTTCCTCGTCGTGTGCCGTATGGAGCAGCACGGCGACCGGGGTGGCGGCTGCTACGCCCAGGCGGTCCGCCTCCGCGTTCGTGGCGAGGCGCACGGTGGTGATGTCCACTCCCTCGACCGGGAACCGCCCGGTCTGCCGACGGACGTAGCGTGTCGTGCCCTCGGCGATGGGGGCAGTGTCGGCGAGGCGAGGCGCTGCCTCCGCGATCTCCGGAGGGAACCACGCCTCCACGCAGCTATTCGGGGTTCCGTCCGGGAGCTGGAGGACGCGGATGCGTCGGAGTGCCAGCACTCCGGGGGCAATCCCAAGCGCGACGGCGACGCGGGCGGGAGGCTCCGCCCAGTCGGGCGCACCGACGCGAAGGAACGGCATCCCGCCCAAGATGCGCGCCGACCCAGCGCGGCGGGCGCCGGCAGGGCGCGCCACGGGCGTCTCCGTGACGACGAAACCGGTGCCCTGCTTGGCCACCACCACGCCGTCGTTGCGCAGCACGTCCACGGCCTTGATGGCGGTGGCCCGTGACACGTCCCACTGCTCGGCCAGGTCGCGGCCGGATGGGATGGTGGCACCAGGGGCGAACTCACCAGCGGCGATGCGGGCGCGCAGAGACTCGGCGATCTCTTCGTACTTCAGGACGGCCATGGCTTCCTCTACTCCGCATGCTGGACTGGTCCACCGGTACACACGATACTGCGACCATGTCGAATCTCGAATTGGCACCCTCTGTGATGCGGTTCTACGGCGAGACAGTGAACGAGGACAGCCGCCTGCGTAGCTCGGCAGACGGACGTATGGAGTTGGTCCGGACTCAAGAGCTTCTCCGACGTTTCTTGCCCCCCGCGCCGGCGCGCGTGCTCGACGTGGGAGGGGGAACCGGGGTTCACGCTGAATGGCTTGTGAAGGACGGCTACGACGTCACGCTCGTGGATCCCGTGCCCCGTCATGTCGAGAGCGCAGCGGCCGTGTGCTCCGCGGTCGTGGGGGACGCGCGCGATCTGTGTGAGTCGGATGACAGTTTCGACGTGGTGCAGCTCCTTGGGCCGCTGTACCACCTGCCCGACCCCGGTGATCGGCGCAGGGCCCTGGCGGAAGCCCGCCGCGTGGTGAAGCCGGGCGGATTGGTTGCGGCGGCTGCAATCAACCGTTACGCCTCGCTCTTTGAGCACGTCACATACGCCCACCTGCACACCGAACGAATTCGTGACTCCGTCTCCAAGATCCTTGAGACGTCCGTCTATGACGGTGTCCGAGGGTTCACCCTGTCCTACTTCCATCGCGCTGAAGAGCTTGTGGCGGAGCTGGTGGCTTCCGGGCTGACGGACGTACAGGTCTTCGGGATCGAGGGGCCCGCATGGTCGCTCGTTAAAGCGACCGAGCAACAGCCGGGCGGGGGGCCCACGGATGAGTTGATTGCCTCCGCGCTGGAGGCGGCGCGCATGGCAGAGCCGTACCCGGAGTTGCTTGCTGCCAGTTCGCACCTACTGGCCGTGGGCCGGGCTCCCGCTGACATCAGCGGCTGACATCGGCGTTGGCGAACCCCGCCCTGAGCACGTTGAGGGTGTGCGGATCGCGGACCCGGCTTCGGGGCCCGTCGGCCGCAGCGACGTTCTTGGAAGCCGTTGCAGTCCGAGTGCGGTCCTACTTTCCCTGCTGCATCAAGCCGGCTGCGCTCCGCTCCGCCGGGCGCGCTCCCGGCTCCGCCGCGGGCGCCGCTCCTGCCTTCGGCCCGCTCTGCCCGCGCTGCGCCGACGCGCGCCCACGAGGCCGACGCCGGGTCATGAGTCGATCACCGTAGCGAGCGGCCACGCTCAGAACAGCCTCCGGCGGGGGCGCTCAGGCTCCGAGATGGCGGGGGCGCCGTTCGCGAGTGCCGGCGGACAGTGGCGTGCGTGGGGTGCTCCCATCCCGTCTGCCATCGACCCAGGCAGAGCCGAGCAGACGCGGCCCATGGCGTCCAGGTCGTTCGTACAGTGGCGCGCTCCACCTGGACGCCATGAACCACGCCCGCTCCACGGTGTGTGGGCCGACGGCAGACGGGATGGGAGCTGGGGTGAGTGGTGGGTGAAGGAGGGAGGCACGCAGGCGACACTTGGGCCGTGACAATCAACGACGGCAGCGAGGCAATCGATCCCTGGGCACTCCTCCTGGAGACGGACTGGAGCAGCGTCGACCACTGTTGCCCTAACACAGCCCCGGCGACCCCCGTCGTTCTGGCAGGGCTACTGGATGACGACGAGGATGTTCAGCGGACCGCCCTACGCGACCTCGGCCAGCTCGTTACCCACGGGAACAGCATCTATGGCGCCACCGCCCCGGCCGCTCGCTTCGTTATCGCCGTCCTCGGCCACTCCCGAACAATGACCTTGGGGGTTTACTTCCACGAGGAGCGCCGCCGGCCTATGCGCGCGGCGCTCCTGCAATGGCTAGGTGACCTCGCCTTCGACGCGACCTACGACGAAGACGGCCCGGGAGAACCGGATGACGTCGCCGCGGTGCGTGCCATCCTCCCGCTGATCTACGAGGCGGCGCGACCGTACCTTTTCGATGCGCACCTTCTGATCCGGGAAGCTGCGGTGCACGCAGCCGCGATGACTCTCGTCGCGCCTGAGCTGGCCGTACACATCCCAGAGTTCGTGCCGCTGGTACGCAGCACGCTAAGCGCCAGCGAGTACCGGGGATACCGATACCTTGCTAAGCGGTGCCTCGTGACCTGGGGTGTGGAGCCCGGCCCCCTACCCGACTCGCGGATCTCAGGTCCCGAAGACGGCTACTCAGATGACCCGCCATTCTGAAAACCGGTGATCGGCGAGATAGCCGTACTTGTCAAGACCGCGTACGGCGGTTGACACCAGCGCCTGACACCAACAAGTGCGAACAGCAGCGGTCAACGTCGGACCTCAGATCACGATCTCCCGAGGGGTAGGAGCGGTTGACCGACGTCGACGGTCCCCGGTGATTGACCTGATAAGGAAGCGGACCAAGCGCAAAGCGTCCGTGTGCAGCCCGCATCAGCCTTCGGCGTCGTGGTAGTAGACCGTAAGACTTGGCCGATAGCCGTCCGCGGTGATCTCCGTATGCATGACGAGATCCTGAACCTCGACCAAGCCAAGGTCTTCAATGGAGTCTGCGACTCTACGGAGGAGCGCAGGTACGTCATCCTGCCCGGTTCCCTCCGGGTTGGCCTGGGAGAAGTGTTTGATCGTCCACGATTCCATGTGCCCATGATCGCGCAAGCGCCAGTCGTCGATGCTGTCCCGTCCAGGCGGACCATCTAGGGGTGCCGTACAGCAGCGAAGTACAGCAACCTCCACGCCTCCGAACGACCGTCACCAGGCCCAAGCAGCCGACTGACGTGCCTGACAGACCTCAGTGACCGCCCCGCCCATAGTTCGCATCTAGAGGGTCAGTGCCATCACGGGCCCGTCAGCCGCGACCTGTTGGCTTGCCTGAGCCATTGAGACTCCGCCGACCTTCACAGGCACGGTGGCCAAACTCAGCCAGCACCCGGCGGGTCTGCTTCTGTTGGTGCGCCACGGCCTACGGTCAACGACCAACGCACGGTTGAGGACGCCTCGACGGACACGACTCCGCTGCGCTCCACCCCGGACAGGGCCACCTCATTGGAGACGGTGCTGACCTGTTCAGCGTTGCACTCCAGGGGGAAGGAGACGTCCACTGGCCGCACCGCCACCGTGATCTTCCCCTCGCCCTGGCAGCTCGCCGCGATGGTGAGAGCGCCACCTTTCCTGCCCTTGCTGTAGGGAATGCTGGCGTTCCCTGTGGTCACCTTCTGGCGGCCGGCGAGTGATGCCCCAGAGTCCAACTCCGGCGGCTTCAGCCGGGAGGGCTGCGCGGTGCCGGGCACTGTGCCGACCGTTGCCGGGGCTGGCGTCGCGGAGCTTTGGGGCCGCGTGGGTTGCCCGGCGTCCGAATGATCCGTCGTGCACGCGGCGACGGACAGGAGTACCGCGGCGCACGCGATGCCCATCAGCGCACGGGTTCGGCAAGACATATCAGCTCTCCGAGACAGCTCAGTCGACGCAATGCGACGTGTGGATGATGACCTTGCGCTCACTGTCCGGCAGGCAGCTGTCGAGATCATGTCAGCGCTCCTGGCGAACCACCGGCCTTCACGTCCTTTCTGAGCAAAACCTGAGCTATCGGGTCTGCTGCAGGTTTGGGCTCATCGGGGGTGCCGGCCGTCAGGCGAGCGCGCCAAAGCCGGGCCGTCTCTGGGCCGTCCGAGGCTGCTCAACAGCGGCCAATGACGACCAACGATGACGACCAGGCGCACGAGCCCACCGTCCCTGAGCTGGAGAGAAGCAGGTCACCAAGATCCCCGGCAAGACCCAGGGCAAGAAGAAGCAACCCTGTTTGATCAAGTACGCTGCCAGTGGATTGCTCGCCTGCGGGAAATTTTGAGCGGCCCAGACTTGTGGGAGCGCCCCTGCCTCTGCGCGTTCAGCTGTGAAGAGTTCCATACCCAGATCTTGAGAATCGGGCAAGCCACCCCGCGGAGGCTATGAATGCGCTTGTATCATCTGACGAAACCTGCGCCAGGTTGTTGACCTCAAGTTCTTTCGCATATCGCCTTATTTCGTCGCGACTCCCGAATCCGAATAGCGCGAAATCTTCGAACTGGCAATTTCCGCCATTGTCGGCCATGCCATCCAAGAGTCCCCAACTCGCCAAAGAAACTCTTTCCTTTGCACTGTATTCGTCCGAAAGTTGTGCCAGCCAAGACTGCAAGAGCTCAAGATGCTCCCTGTCTCCTGCATCGATTATTCCTTCGTCGTGCAGCCAGAAGCTGAAATCTTCGCAAGCCTGGAGAGTATCTCTGAGATTGCACCTCAGAACCTCGTAAAGGTACTGAAAACCGATCGGCCCAACTGGAGGCGATCCCCTCAATGAAAACTCATCGATCCGGACCTCAAGGGCTCTTATCGCGTCATCCATGGACAAAGGTTCAACTTTTATAGGTTGACACAAACGACCTTGGAGTCGTGGGGATGCAACCGCCGTGCGCACCACGCCCTGGGCCCCGCAGATTATCCACCTTAGGCCCGGCTCGGCGAAGACCGTATCCCGAATTTCCTCAAGTACCTGCCGCGCCGAATTCGAGTTGATAAGAAGTTCTAGGTTATCCAAGACGCAGACGAAGTATCCACATCCAGGTGGGTCGAAGCACTGCCTCACCCAAGTGCGAACGGTGTTGGCCAGGCCGGATTCAGCGAACGCAGCATTCGAAGACTCACCCCTCCCTCCAGAAAAGCCAAAGCCGGGGAGGTTAATTCCCCCGGAGATCGACTTTATGATAGGTGAATTCATCCACTTGTCAACCTCTTTCACTTTCGGGGCGCGATACCCCCAGGACCGCAAGTCATCGTAATATCGAATAAATGACTCCGCAATTGCTCGATAGACTTTAGCCTCCAGTAGATCCGTGCCACCTTTTGTGGCGATCTGGAACTTTTCATCGACTGGAAGCATAATAGGAATGCGAGCTTTGTCGCTATTCCTCTTCATTCGGTAGCTTGCTACTGTCATCAAGCTAGTCTTTCCAACGCCAGCCTCGCCTTCGATCGTCACGTGGCTTGACGATGAAGACAGTCGATTAATAAGGCGACGTACGTGACCTTCTCGCCCCACCAGTAGCCTTTCCCCGATTGCCGTAGGGGGAAGGGAATTGGTATTGTAGGGGCTTTGAGTGAAGCCCAGATCTGTCCAAATTTCCATGACGCGTCGACCTGCCTGTCATTGAAAGCGTCAATAGCAACACGGCACTGGTCTTCTTATTGTCGACCATGCGGGGAAGGTCTTCCAGTCCAGCATCAGGAACTGGGCGCCGCCATGATCAGCTTCTCAAGCAGAGGTCCTCTGCTGAAGGTGGGGACCTTGATGTCCCTCTGTCCAGCAGAGAAGCAGGTGCCTCAAGGGCCCTCTGAAACCGTTGCAGCACAGCAGCAAAGTACAGCTACCTTCACAACCGCAGCCAACTGTCAGCGGTCCTCAACGGCCGACTGGCCAGCCTTCCGGACCTCAATGATCGACCAGCCGAGAGTTCGGGACGAAGAGGTCGTACCAGAACCGTGCCAGATCGTGCGGGGAACCACGGGGAATGGCGGGGACCAGGTCGTCGGTCGGTTGACTGCCGTAAGCGCTCCGCTGCAGGTCAGCCCAACAACTGCCCGGAAAGAACCCAAGCTTCCCAAGCTGAGGGTTCCCGCAACTGCTCGCGTACCCCGCGGAGTCAGGTCAGAGAAGGTCCTGCCAGAAGGGAACCGTTGCTCGCGGGCCCCAGCTCTCATCGACATCGCCCCGCGCCTCGTCGAACTCCTGGTGTATGTAGTCAACCAGGTCCAGCCCGTAATAGATGATGTCGGTCTGCCACATGGAGAGCACCGGATGCCCGAAGCTCACCCGACCGGCGGGCACGTACCGGTGGGCGTATACGGGCACCAGCACCGGCACTTCCAGCAGATGACGCCGCGCCGCTTTCAGCGCTGCCGTCCCGTTGGCTGGACGCTCACCCCAGCTCTCATGCCAGAACCCGTTGTGTTCAACGGAGAGCAGAACACCCTCGACCGGCCAGGCGAGCTGTCGGCGCAAGCTGTCCAAATCGCCGCCGCGCCACTCCGGCCAGGGCCTGGACCAGGTCTGCCCGTCCTCGGGAGGGACGTTGATCGGAAGGCCAGCCGCAAGGAATGCTCGGTGATCGTCCGCGAACTCGAAGCCGTACTGGTGCTCGATGCGCTCGAACTCAGCGCCTGTCAGACCCGGCTCGAACTCGTAGAGGCCCGTCTCTGCCAGACGACGTGCGGCCTCCGCACCCAGACGTACACCCTCGCTGCTGATCACCGGCGCACGCTAACGCCTCCCGGCGCTCGAAGTCATCCGAGTTGTGCGCGCTCCGTCTCAATGACCGATCTCGGTAGGACTACGGATCAGGAGGCTTCTGACATCCAAGGCTGACATCAACGACGCCGGACAGGGACGTACACCAGCGTCCCTGTCCGACCGCCGCATCAAGCGACGGCAGCAGCCAGAACAGAAACGGACCGAACTTACAAGGCGGATGTCGGCGGTTCGAAACCGTCGGCGCCCACCAGTCTCAGGACACGAACAAGGCCCAGGTCAGACGGTGTGAAAGCGGCGATCTGGGCGTCTGTCGTTTTAGGTCGTTTGGGGCCGTCGTGCCACTTACGCGAGGAGTTGCGCGCAGCGGCATAAGGAGAACACTCAACACCGTTGTCCTAGAAGCGCAGGGCCCCTCAGTCAGGTGCCGCGGCTCTGCTCCTGGACGGCCTTCATAAGGTCCTCGATGGCGGACTGGGTGTCGCGGTCACGCCCCTCGTCAATCGCTCCGAGAGCGGCGGCCGCGGCCTCACGAATGTGATGGGGAAGCCCGTCGGCGGCCGTGAGTTGGTAGGCGGCCTTGCGGCGCGCCATGCGCTCGGCGGCGTCTACTGCGTCGGGGCCGGACAGCGGAAAGACGGAGGCCCTGTATGCGGATATCCCCAGCACCATCATGTCCGCGATGCCGTCGGCGTACCCGAGCGCGGCGGCCTTCCCCTGGCCTTCCCGAATGGTTGCGACGATGCGACGGCGGGACAGGGCCGTGCCCACGGCGGCGCCGCCTCCCACGGAAAGGCCGCAGGTGACGGAGAGGAACGGTCCGCCCCAGGCGAAGCCGGTGAATCCTCCGAGGACCGCGAGCGCGACCGTCCATGCGGCGGCTGTCCGGGAGCTTATTTGCTCGGGCGTGGTGTCCATGGTGGCAGTGTGCCAGCCGGGACGGACAGCCCGGTACGGGATGGCCCGCCGGTCTCGGATCTTGAGCAGTTAGGCCCGGAGGGCAAGCCGCACGGGCCGTTGTCGTTCACGCCCGTGCCACAGCCGTGCCACATCGGGCGGTCAGCCACGGTCAACGACGGTTCATCGCAGTCGACATGACCTGCTGAGCTGGGGACTCCTCAAACCTGACTTGACCTGCACACCCTCGATGACCCTGACCACCAGGCTCCTAAAGCGGTGCTCTCCGCTCAGAACGAGGCTGTGAAGCCGGCGGACTGGTCGAGGTGGAACGCGGAGCCCGGAGCCGTCGGAGCCCAACCCTCACGCCAGGCGAGCTTAATAGCCGCTACAACACCGGACGGCAGTACAGGCTCAGCTTCGCGACCGATCCAGTTGCTCGGATGCGGCTGGTTGGTGGTGACCACGAGCGTCGTGCCTGGGGTGGCCGCATGCTCGACCGCGAACGTGCACGGCGACCAGGCCAGACCTTGGAAGTAAGTCGGCCTGCCTCGCAGCCGCCAGCGGTAGGCCGTGCCGTCGACAACGATCCGTCGTGACCCCTTGCGAACCAACGCCATGGCTCCCCCCTTCAACAGCAACGATGCTAGCGAGCTCAGCCCCGCCCGCCGTCTCAGTTTCCGTCTCATTCAGCGCCGTTCACGGCCGTTCAGACGAGACCGTAGCCCGTCGCTGCTCCCGCGACCGACCGGCCATGAACGCAGGTGAACGACCCCGTCCGAGGCGCCCAAGACCGCCACCACAGTTGGAAAGCGTGTTGGCAGTGCCTGACTTGGGCCAACGGCCCCCCACCGTAGGCGACACGTGATCAGCTTGTGGTGTGGAAGCCATCAGCGCCAGCGCCATAGCCGTCCTGGGCACCTTGCTTGGCTCAGGGATCACCCTTGCATTTCAGCGGCGCACCGTCGAGAAGGGCCACGAGTTCACACGCCGCGAGAGACTCCGACAGGAGCGGCTCGATGCCTACTCGGCCTACGCCGGCGCCCTGGTCAACTACCGGCGATGTCTGGTGCACCTGTGGTTCTGCATCCACGAGCAGCCGCCGCCCGAGGATGCAGACGAGGTTCGAATACGCGCGTACGACCTCCGATCAAGCGCCCAAGAGGCCTTGTTCCGGGTTCAGATGCTCACAGATGACGAGGCTCTGAGCCAGTCCGCGGAAGCCGTACTCACTGCCATGACGGGCCTCTACAAGACCGATAGCCGAAGCGAACTCGACGAGCGCAGAGACCACACCCGTGATGCCATCAGCCACTTGGTGCGCGCGGCCAAGCAGCGTCTCTGACCCACTCAGCCAGTGTTCCCGCGCAGTCATGCCGAGACGAGACCTACCCGCTGGCGACGCCGCGCACCACAACCGCACCAGAAGGAGTGGGAAACCGCGGGGACTCACGGTGAAGGCAACCGGGCCCGTGGGAGCCAGACGCCAGGCGTTCGGCCAGGTCAGCGCTCGGAACACGCCTTTGAGTACCGCAGCTTCCCAAGCTGAGGGCTCCGGCGTTGTGGTCACGCCTCACGTGTGTCCGCACTCCGCCCGAGGCCGGCCTGAGAACTACTACGTTCTCCATGGTCAACGAGTTCTGATCATCAGGTAGCCTGCCGGTTCGCCTAATTGGAACAGTAAGCACACTGGTGGGAACCGTGAACGTCCGTACTCAAATACACCTCTTGATCCTGTTTGCTGTCGGCTTCGGCCTGTTTTTCGGCGGCCTGACGTTGGGAGGGGCACCACTCGGTCTGCTGGGCTTCGTGATCTTCTTTTTTGTTCTTCAGCCGTTGATTTGGGCGCTACTTCCGGTTTCCTTCCTCATGGCCCCGAAGGGGGCGCAAGCGACCTGCGCCCTGTACCGCGGCTGGGCCGCAAAACTGACCGCTCGCCTCGGGCTGGGAGCCTCCCGCACGGTCGAGGCCGACGCCGCGAGGCTTCGGCAAGGAGTGCGTCTCGGCATGCTCTCGCTTGGCCTGCGCGACGGCAGTCAGACCCTCGGCCACGTGCTCCTGCACCAGTCCTCGGACGGCGAGGTCTGTCTGGCCTGGCGCAAGCGCGGGAAGGGCAGTACTGACCAGCCGATTAACCTTCAGGGCCCGGTAGCCGCACGTCGGGAGCGCCAGCAGCAGAATGGCGCACAGGCCCGAATGGGGTACACCGTAGCTGTGGATCTCGGCACCGAGTCCTACTGGCTACGCCCCCACGACGCTGCTCTGCTCGAGCTCCTTCTCGGGAACGGCGCGTCAGTTACCTCTGACGTCTCCATTTGACGTCGCCAATGGCTCCGCGGCTGCCCGGGACGGCTCAGGCGATAACGCACGGGCCGGCCAAGCTGCCGCATATTCGTGGATTGGCACCTGAGCGAAGGAGCATCGTTCGTCTCTGATCAGCGCCACGCCGGAAGTCGCAACGGCCTCCGAAGTCGCGCCTGATCGGCGGTGGCTGACATCCACGGCTGACATCAACGTCGTCGGACGGTGACGGGTTCGCACGGTCCGGATTGGACAGGGTGCAGGCACGAGATCCAGGTTTCGGCAGGTGTTGTCGAGCCTGCATCGAACTTACAAGGCGGATGTCGGCGGTTCGAAACCGTCCGCGCCCACCAGTCTCAGGGCACGAACAAGGCCCAGGTCAGCCGGTGTGAATCCGGATGCCTGGGCCTTGATCTTTCTCGGCAGCTCGGGGCCGCTGAGCCACACCTGCCAGATGGGTCTTGGGGAGGCCGCTTCATCTTCTTGATCTGGCCGTGGAGCGCGCCACTGTACGAACGACCTGGACGCCAGGAACCACGTCTGCTCGGCTCTGCCTGGGCTGAAGGCGGACGGGATGGGAGCCCCCCCGCTCGCCACACCACGTATCGACTACTAGCGGTTTTTGGGTTACCTAGCAGGCCGTTCCTGATGGTGCGATCGGTTCGGTGCCGAAACTCCATCCCCGGGTTGTTGACGTTGAACCGCATACGGGACCGGCATGCGTCCGTCAGTAGTCAGTGAGGTCCACGATCACATCGCAATGCGGATCGTCGGAAGGTTTATGTAGATGTTCGTTTGCGAGGAACGCGGGGGAAACCATGGCACCGAGCAGGCCGGGCCCTGTATGGCTGATCAGCACGTCCACACCGTACGTACGATCCCGCTCAGGTGAACGGAAATAGAGGCGCATACCGTCGTCACCCGTGATGACCGCCCCGATGAAGAGCGGCTTCCACGACACATGCATCGTGATGAAGGAGCGAACGAGATCGAGTAGACGGGACGTGGCCGCCTGCTCGATGTCTGGTTCAGGAGAGTTCACAGCCTGGCCCATGCCGGACATTTGTTTCCCCGCTGATTGTGGCAGTACGCCGTGATGACGCCGATTTTCTGACCGCGACCGGCATTGTAGTGGCCGTCCGGGGTCTTCTGCGTGTACTGCACGACAACGGTGATCTTCACCTGCCTCGGCCTCGGCCCCGTCTCGATCTCGACAGCGTCGTACTCAAGGTGACCGTGGTGATCGTTCCGGTCCACTCGGCCGTGCAGGGCCGCGTACAGGGTGGAGCACTTCTTGATGTTGTGACGACCCGTGAAGTGATACCAGCCCAGCTCCGAGTTGCCGTAGCGGGTGACGATGTGCCTGCCCTCCGGATCGTCCGTCTGACACTTGACCCGCTGGTCCCACGGGTGCGGTACTACAGGCATCGGAGCAGCGCTGGATGTCCCTGCCATGAGCGAAGCGCCGAATGTGACGGCGGCAGCGAGCGTCATGATTTTCTTCATGAAGACGATCGCATCATCAACCCCCAACAATCAACAGGCGTCTATCGGACAAATGGTCGGATCGAGCAAAGACTGCTTCTCGTCTGAATTTCAACTGTCGGCAATGCAGAATCGCAGCAGCGCAAAGCGCGGACGAGTGCGGACCATCGCGGGATGTGAAAGGCGCACTGGCCCGAGGGCAAGCGCTGATCCGAGTTACTTCGAGACGAACCAGTCTCCGTGCCACAGCCGTGCCACATCGTGCGGTCAGCCACGGTCAACGACGGTTCGCCGCAGTCGAGATGCACCATTCATCTTGGCTGCCGCGACAGCCGGAGCGACCTGGGGAACTCCTCTGCCGGGCACGGCCGCCCTTACAAGGCGGTGGTTCGGTAGTCGACGGTCTGCTCGTATCCGTCTTGAAGGCTGGGCCGTCTGTGGGCCGTCGGAGGGCGGCCCACAGTGACCAACAACGACCGTGGGTGGCCGCTCAATCGCAGGTCATCGCCATAGCAGCGTGGATCGTTCGAGGCCCGTTCGGCGTCGCACAAGTTCCTGCGCAACAAGAAGGCGGAGTGGGAGGAGTACCGCTCCGAGGTCACCGCCTTCGAGCTGCGGAAGAGTCTGCCGGTGTTGTAGGGCGGGTCAGGGCAGGGTTCCTGCTCGATCCGGTGGACGGGGTCGACGGTCGCGGACCGTCGGCCCCGACGCGTCTCACCGCCCCTGGGCCGCCTCCGGGCCGGTCGTCGCTGCCGGTCCGGGACGGGCAGCGGGCCCGGACCACTCGTCGTGGTCCGGGCCCGCTGCCTGCGTTCAGCCTTGGTGTCGTCAGACGGTGGGGACTCCGCCGACGCTCGGCACCTCGGACAGCGCCTTCTTGATGGTGACCTTCGCGAAGTAGCCGGCGCCGAAGAATATGCACTGGATGACGTACCAGAACTTCTCGGCACCGGTCATCTCGACCAGCCCGTACTCGCTCAGCGCCTTCTTGACCGGGACCTTCTGCATGTAGGCCGCACCGAAGTAGATGCAACCCAGGATGTACCAGAACTTCTCCGCCGAGGTGGTGGAGCCCTGACCGAGGTACTGACGTTCTGCCATGACGTTCTCTGCCTTCCGATGACCGTGGGACCCGGGGAAACGCGCCGATCCGGTCCCTTGCGGGCAGCCTCGGGCAGCAGTCGCGCACGCCTGGCGGCATGCTGAAGCTCGAGTTGAGATGGCGTGGGTGATGCGCACGTGTCACGGTGCTGGTCGTCATGACGACCAGCCGCCCCCCGGATGTGCAAGCCGCAGCATAGAGCAAGATGCCTTGATCGTCACCTCGGGTATGCCGAGGTCAGGAGCACAGTTCGGACCCGTGCCGCGACGACTTCCGCGTGGGCCGTCGCGGCACGCACATCGGTCAACGACGAGGTTCCGGCGACGGGTTCAGCGACAGTCACCGACGGCTCCGGCATCACGGGCAGCACCGGCTTCGCGTCGGCCGGCACCTCGACGGGCGGGGTCCGGCCGTCCCGGGAGGCGCGTCCCTAGCGCACGTACGCGGGAGACACCGCCGCGGTGCTGACGCGCCGCGGCTTTCCCGTGCCGTCGGGCGGGAGGGTCCAGAGGTCGGCTCCGTAGTCGCCGGGGAGGGCGTAGACGAGGGTGTGGTCGTCGCGCCAGACCACCTGGTCGTCGACGCTGCGGGGTTCGGCGAGCGGGGTCTCGTGCCCGGTGCGCAGATCGAGGACGTACAGATGCCAAGGGGCGTCCTTGGGAAGGCCCTTGACGCGTTTCTTGAACGCGATACGGGTGCCGTCGGGGGAGAGGGACGGGCATTCGACGTTCGTGCGCAGGGTGGTGACGGCGTGGGTGACCAGGTCGCCGCGGACCAGGTGGGTCGTGCCGTGCGTGGCCATGGTCGCGTAGAACGTGCGGTCGTCGGCCGCGAACGTCACGCCCCAGAAGTTGACGTCGGCCGCGTGGTAGGTCCTGCCGTCCTTCACCACGCGGTACTCCTCCAGGGACGACGTCAGCTTCCCCGTGCGGGTGTCGACGATCGCCGCCCGGGTGGAGAAGTTCGTGCCCGCGTAGGAGTCGCCGCCGACGAACGCCGTCCAGGCCGCGTACCGTCCGCTCGGCGAGACGCGGGCGCGGGACGGGATGCCGGGCACGTCGTAGCGGGCCCTCACGCGCAGACCGGCGTCGAGGATCACCGCCCGGTAGGTGTCCTGGACCGTGCCGTGCACCGCCTGAAGGCACACCCCGGTGCCGGAAGCGGCGTAGAAGCGCAGGCACTTGACCCTGGACGCCGTGCGCGGGCCCGACGGGTCGGACGCCGGGACGGACGTCAGCTCGTCGCGGTGCGGGCCCCACGCCATGTTGCGGAACACCAGCCGCCGGGAGTCGGTCAGGGAGACGGGCCCCGCGGTGATCCGCGGGCCGCCCGGCTGGGCCTGGTTCCGGCGCTCCGCGCGGGCCGAGGCGTGCAGCACGGAGGCCGTCGCGACGCCCGCCAGGACGACCAGGGCGCAGACCAGGACCAGGATGCGGGTTCGCAGTGTCATGCGGGGCCTTCTGAGGGGGTGCGGCGGACGGGGCGCAGGCTCATCGAGAAGAGGGCGCACAGGGCGAGTGCCACGGCCGACGCCGTGAGTGCCGTACGGTCGCCCCACGCCGTCCAGGCCGCGCCGAAGGCGAGCGAGCAGACGAACCGGGCGAGCGCCTGCCCCGTCTGGACCAGCGCGAGCCCGGACGACCGCAGTTCCTTGGGCACGCTGTCCGAGGCCGCGGCCATGAGCACGCCGTCGGTCGCCGCGTAGAAGCCGCCGTGCAGGAACAGGACGGCGAACGGCAGAGCCGTGCCGTGCCAGGACGTGAGCAGCAGGGCGTACGCGAGGAGCAGCGCGCCGTGGCCGGCCAGGAACACCCGCCAGCGGCCGGCCCGGTCCGCGAGCCGGCCGAGCGGGACGGCCAGCAGCAGGAACGCGGCGGCCGTGCCGACGGGCAGCAGCGCGAACCAGCGGTCCGGCACCCCGAGCCTGCGCTGGAGCAGCAGGAACATGAATGAGTCGCTGACCGTGGCGAGGCCGAGCAGGAGTGCGCAGAGCGCGATACCGCGCAGCCCGGGGCGGCGCAGGAGGGCGAGGGCGGCGCGCAGGGTGGGGCGCGGCGCGGCGGGGTCGACGGGCTCGGCGGGCTCGGCGGGCACGTCGGCGTCTTCGGCCGTCGTACGCGGCCCCTGGGAGCCCCGGGGGCCCCGGGGGCCCCGCGCGGCCGGACCACCCGGCACGAACAGGACCAGGACCAGGACGCCCACGACGGCGACGCAGAAGCTCACCATGAACACCGCGTCGTAGCCGTCGACGGTCGCCCGGAGGATCAAAAAGGCGGCCAGCGGGCCCAGCAGGGCGCCCGCCGTGTCCATCGCGCGATGGACGCCGAAGGCGCGGCCGCGGGTCTCCGGGGTGCTCGACAGGGAGATCAGGGCGTCGCGCGGGGCCGTGCGCAGACCCTTGCCGGTGCGGTCGGCGGCGAGGACCAGGCCGATGGGGGTCAGGGTCTGTGCCACCAGGAGCAGCGGTTTGCAGGCGGCCGACAGGGCGTACCCGGCACCCGCCACCCACTTGTGACGGCCGCCGCCCCGGTCGGCGAGATGTCCCCCGACCAGGCGGACCAGCGCCGAGAAGCCGTTGTAGATCCCGTCGAGGAGTCCGAAGCCGAGGGGGGACAGGCCGAGGCCCGCCACCAGGTACAGGGGCAGGACCGCTGTCACCATCTCCGAGGAGACGTCGGTGATCAGGCTGACCGTGCCGAGCGCCAGCACCGTGGGCGCGACCGCGGCGAGGCGCCGCCCGGCTTGTGGCCGGGCGGCGCTTTCCGCGGACGCCGCCGGAGTCTCCGGTGTACCGGCGCGGCTGTCCGCTACGTACATGTCAGGACGTCCAGATGCCCGTGATGTCCTTGGCGGAGGCCGCGTTGCCGGCGTGCGTGAGGCCGTGCATGTCCTCCAGCGTGCGCAGCAGGTCGTAGTGGTTGTAGGTGGTCGAGGACGAGGACCCCGGGGTCACCTGCTGGCCGTACAGCACCGTCGGGATCTTGTTGCCGGCGAGCCGGTTGTCCTCGTCGAAGGTGACGACGAGCAGGCTGTTGTGGGTCTTGGCCCAGGTGGCGTAGGCGCTCAGGTTGGTGTTCAGCCAGGTGTCACCGGTGGACACCGAGCAGTCGTGCATGTCGCTGCACAGGTTCGGGACGACGAAGGAGACCTGCGGAAGCGTCGTGTAGTCCGTCGGGAACTGGGCGAACGTCTTGGCGCTGGACGTCGGTACGTTGCTGAAGCCGAACCAGGGGTTGTGCTTGCGGGCGTAGTTCCCGCTGCTGCACGTCGTCGAACCCTGGCTGGGCAGCGTCTCGTTGTAGCTGCCCCAGGTCTTGCCCGCGGCGATCAGCTCGGAGGCGAGGTTCGGGGCGGAGGAGAAGCCGGGCGTGTAGCAGCTGTCGTCCGTGATGCCCTGGGTGGCGCCGGAGAACAGGGCGAAATAGTTGGGCTGGCTCGGGTGCGTCTCGGCGTACGACTGGGAGAGGTTGGCCCCGCCGGTCTTGAGCGAGTTTATGTACGGGGCGCTGGAGGAGCCGATCACCTGGCTGTACGCGTGGTTCTCGAAGACCACGACCACGACGTGGTCCGGGGTCGGGACCGCGGCCGCGGCGTGCGCGGGGGCCGAACCGGCGAACCCGCTCCACAGCCCGACCGCTGCCGCGGTGAAGGCGAGGGCGGATGCCACGACGGCTCGACTGCGGGTGTACACGTTTCTGCCGGACACTTCAGACCTCCGGTGGGGGGAAGACGACGGTGGCGGTGCGGACAGAGCATGCACACGCCAACATTCCCCTCGCTCACATCCCTCAACCGGCGGGATGAAGAGCCGATGAACTACTGCCTCCCCGTCCTTTGTACCGCCTCGCACGGCCGTCGGCACGGGGCGCGACCGGGCGGACCCGGGTTAGGCTCGGGCGCGTACGACCTTGATCGGACCATCGGCCCAGGTGTGCGGGACCGGACCGGGTGTACGGCATCGATCGACAGGAGGCCGGGATGACGGCGCCGGGGCGCAGAAGCAGTACCTTCACGCGGCTGCTGCGGCACGGCTTCACCGATCCGTCGGCGGCCGAACGGCTCCTGCAGGGGCCCGAGCTGGCACCCATACGGTCCGACCCGGTCCTCCTGGACGCGCTGGGCGCCACGGCCGACCCGGACCTCGCCCTGCTCGGCCTCGTCCGGATCGTCGAGGCACAGGACGGGCACCCCGCCCAGCGGGAGCTCCTCGATACGCTGATCGCGGCCAAACCGCTGCGGGACCGGCTGCTCGGCGTGCTCGGCGCCTCCGCCGCGCTCGGCGACCACCTCGCCCGGCACCCGCACGACTGGCAGGCCCTCGTCACCTACGAGGCGCGGGACCTGCATCCCGGGGTCCAGGAGTTCGAACGGGGGCTGGCGGACGCGACGGACCCCGTCTCGCTGCGCGTCGCCTACCGCCGCTGCCTGCTCTCCATAGCCGCGCGCGACGTGTGCGGCACCACCGACCTCGCCCAGACCGCCGCCGAACTCGCCGACCTCGCCACCGCGACCCTGCGCGCCGCGCTCGCCATAGCCGAGGCCGCCGCGCCCGACGACGCCGCGCTGTGCCGGCTCGCGGTCGTCGCGATGGGCAAGTGCGGGGGACACGAGCTGAACTACGTGTCCGACGTCGACGTGATCTTCGTGGGGGAGGGCGTCGAAGGGGCCGACGAGAGGAAGGCCGTGCAGGCGGCCACCCGGCTCGCCTCGCACATGATGCGGATCTGCTCCGAGACGACCGTCGAGGGCAGCATCTGGCCGGTCGACGCCAACCTGCGCCCCGAGGGCCGCAACGGCCCCCTGGTGCGGACGCTCAGCAGTCATCTCGCCTACTACCAGCGGTGGGCCAAGACCTGGGAGTTCCAGGCACTGCTCAAGGCCCGCCCGGTGGCCGGGGACCTGGAGCTGGGCGAGGAGTACGTCGCCACCCTGGCTCCGCTGGTGTGGCACGCCGCCGAGCGGGAGAACTTCGTCGCCGATGTGCAGAAGATGCGGCGCCGGGTCGTGGAGAACATTCCGGCCGCCGAGATCGAGCGGGAGCTGAAGCTCGGTCCCGGAGGGCTCCGGGACGTCGAATTCGCCGTACAGCTCCTGCAGTTGGTGCACGGCCGGACCGACACGTCCTTGCGCAGCGGTACGACCCTGGACGCCCTGAAGGCGCTCGCCGCGGGCGGGTACGTGGGCCGCGCCGACGCCCTGCAGCTCGACGACGCCTACCGCTTCCTGCGGTCGATGGAGCACCGCATCCAGCTCTTCCGGCTGCGGCGCACGCATCTGGTGCCGGAGGACGAGGCCGATCTGCGGCGGATCGGGCGGTCGCTCGGGCTGCGCGTCGACCCGGTCAAGGAGCTGAACCGGGAGTGGAAGCGGCACGCGTCCATGGTGCGGCGGCTCCACGAGAAGCTCTTCTACCGGCCGCTGCTCGACGCCGTCGCCCAACTGGCTCCGGGCGAGACCCGGTTGAGCCCGGACGCGGCCCGGGAACGGCTCGTCGCGCTCGGGTACGCCGATCCGGCCGGCGCACGGCGCCATCTGGAGGCACTGGCGTCCGGCGTCAGCCGCAAGGCCGCCATCCAACGGACGCTGCTTCCGGTGCTGTTGGGGTGGTTCGCGGACTCCGCCAACCCCGACGCAGGCCTGCTCAACTTCCGGAAGGTGTCGGACGCGCTCGGCAAGACCCCTTGGTATCTGCGGCTGTTGAGGGACGAGGGCGCCGCCGCCGAGAACCTCGCGCGGGTGCTCTCGGCGGGCCGGCTCGCCCCCGACCTGCTGATGCGCGCGCCGGAGGCGGTCGCGCTGCTCGGCGACGGGGAGAGCGGCGGCCTCGAACCGCGCGGCCGTGCCCACCTGGAGCAGGAGATCCTCGCCGCGGTGCGGCGGGCCGAGGGCAGCGAACAGGCCGTGACCGCCGCCCGCGGCGTGCGGCGCCGGGAGCTGTTCCGTACCGCCGCGACCGACATCGTCGCCTCGTACGGAACCGAGGAGACACCGGCCGTCGCCGACCAGGGGGCGCTGGTCGACCTCGTCGGCGCGGCGGTGTCGGATCTGACGGCGGCGACGATCGCGGGAACCCTGCGGGCCGTGGTCCGGGACGGCTGGGGCGACACGCTGCCCACACGGTTCGCGGTGATCGGGATGGGCCGCTTCGGGGGCCACGAGCTCGGCTACGGCTCCGACGCGGACGTGCTCTTTGTTCACGAGCCCCGGGAGGGTGTGGACGATCAGGAGGCGGCGCGGGCGGCGAACTCCGTGGTGTCCGAGATGCGGCGGCTGCTGCAGCTCCCCAGCGCGGATCCGCCGCTGCTGATCGACGCGGATCTGCGCCCCGAGGGGAAGTCCGGGCCGCTGGTACGGACGCTGAAGTCGTACGAGGCGTACTACCGGCGCTGGTCGCTGGTGTGGGAGTCGCAGGCGCTGCTGCGCGCCGAGGTCGTGGCGGGGGACCCCGACCTCGGAGGCCGGTTCATCGAGCTGGTCGACCCTCTGCGGTATCCGGCGGAGGGGCTGGGCGAGGAGGCCGTACGGGAGATCCGGCGGCTGAAGGCCCGGATGGAGTCGGAGCGGATGCCGCGGGGCGCCGACCCCACCCTGCACACCAAGCTCGGGCGCGGCGGTCTCTCCGACGTGGAGTGGACGGTTCAGCTGATCCAGCTCCAGCACGGCTGGGTCGAGCCGGGCCTGCGGACGACCCGGACCCGGGAGGCGCTGGCCGCCGCGTGCGCGGCGGAGCTGCTGTCCACGGAGGACGCGGCGACGCTGGACGAGGCGTGGGTGCTGGCCACCCGGGTGCGGAACGCCGTGATGCTCGTACGGGGCAGGGCCGGCGACACCTTCCCCTCGGACGGGCGCGAGCTCGCCGCCGTGGGCCGTTATCTGGGGTACGACCCGGGCCACGTCGGAGACATGCTCGACGACTACCGGCGCACCACCCGGCGGGCCCGGGCCGTGGTGGACGAACTGTTCTACGGCGCCTGAGCCGCGCGCCGGGGCGTGCGCCGGGTGCGTGCCGGGGCGCGTGCCGTCGGCCGGCTCGGCAAGGGTCCCTGCGAGGTGCCGTGGGACGCCTTGACGGTCACTGAACGTGACGAAACAGGGCGTCCTTCAGACCTTCGAACGTCGCGTCGTTCAGGCCTTCACGGGCAGGACCGGTGTCCCGCGCGTCCCCGGTACCCACTGCGGCAGCGCGTACGGCAGCGCTCCGTACCACAGGCGGGCCACCAGGAAGCCGAAGGCGAGGCAGAGCATGCCGCCCACCGCGTCCAGCCAGAAGTGGTTGGCGGTGGCGACGATGACCACGAGGGTTGCCGCCGGGTAGAGGACGCCGAGGATGCGGGCCCAGGGGGTCGAGGCCAGCGCGAACACGGTCAGCCCGCACCACAGGGACCAGCCGATGTGCATCGACGGCATCGCGGCGTACTGGTTGGACATGTGCTTGAGGTCGCCGGAGGCCATCGAGCCCCAGGTCTCGTGGACCGTGACCGTGTCGACGAAGGTGCTGCCGGTCATCAGGCGGGGTGGCGCGAGCGGGTAGAGGTAGTAGCCGACGAGAGCCACCGCCGTGGTGGCGAAGAGCGCGAGACGGGCCGCCGCGTAGCGGCCGGGATGACAGCGGTACAGCCAGACCAGAACACTCAGCGTCACCACGAAGTGCAGGGTCGCGTAGTAGTAGTTCATCCCGATGATCAGCCAGCCGACGGAGTTCACCGCGTGGTTGACGGACTCCTCGACGGCGAGACCGAGATGGTGCTCCGACCGCCAGATCCAGTCCGCGTTGCGCAGCGCTTCGCGTCTCTGCTCCGGCACGGCGTTCCGGATCAGCGAATACGTCCAGTAACTCATGGCGATGATCAGGACTTCGAACCAGAGGCGGGGGCGACGCGGGGCCCGCATTCGACGCAGGACTTTGTTCCCCGCCTTCTCCTCCGCGACGGGTTGTGGAGTGGCCTGGTCCCGGCCTTCCAGTGTCGTCACGGTGTTTCACCCATAGGCACAGAGTCTGCCAGAAAAGCCTCAACTCACCGATCATCCCTCGGTCGGTTCCTGGCCGCACGTTCTACGCCCTGGGGAGGCCGAGAGCCCCCCTTACCCTCCTACTCAGGGACGATTCCGGTCCCCGGGCGCAGAAGCGGTCGAACCGCGCACCACCAATTCCGGCATGAATACGAATTCGCTGTGCGGCGCGGGCGTCCCGCCGATCTCCTCCAGCAGCGTGCGCACCGCGGCCTGCCCCATCGCGGGCACCGGCTTGCGGACCGTCGTGAGCGGCGGGTCGGTGAAGGCGATCAGCGGCGAATCGTCGAATCCCACGACCGAGATGTCCTTGGGGACCTCCAGGCCGCGCTGACGCGCTGCCCGTATCGCGCCGAGCGCCATCATGTCGCTGGCGCAGACGATCGCCGTGCAGCCACGGTCCATGAGCGCGCTCGCGGCGGCCTGGCCGCCCTCCAGCGTATACAGAGAGTGCTGGACCAGCCGCTCCTCGACGTCGGCGGGGATCAGGCCCAGCTGCTCCTGCATCGTGCGGACGAAGCCCTCGATCTTGCGCTGCACCGGCACGAACCGCTTGGGGCCGAGGGCGAGCCCGATGTTGGTGTGCCCGAGCGAGGCAAGGTGGGTGACCGCGAGGGCCATCGCCGCGCGGTCGTCCGGCGAGATGAACGGTGCCTGCACCTTCGGCGAAAAGCCGTCGACCAGGACGAACGGGACACCCCGGCCCCGCAGTTGCTCGTACCGCTGCATGTCGGCCGAGGTGTCGGCGTGCAGACCAGAGACGAAGATGATGCCGGCGACCCCGCGGTCGACCAGCATCTCGGTCAGCTCGTCCTCGGTGGAGCCGCCCGGAGTCTGGGTCGCGAGGACGGGGGTGTAGCCCTGGCGCGTCAGGGCCTGCCCGATGACCTGCGCGAGGGCAGGGAATATCGGGTTCTCCAGCTCGGGGGTTATGAGGCCCACCAGGCCCTCGCTGCGCTGCCGCAGGCGCACCGGGCGTTCGTAGCCCAGTACGTCGAGCGCGGCCAGGACGGACTGGCGGGTGGTCGCGGCGACGCCCGGCTTCCCGTTCAGGACGCGACTGACAGTCGCCTCACTGACCCCCGCCTGGGCTGCGATGTCGGCAAGCCGTGTGGTCACAGGATTGGACTGTACCGGTCGCATCTCACCCTGCCCACCAACCAGACGCCGTGTGCGGGCGGTTGATCGGCCCGCTCCGGGCTGCTGCGTCATCGCGCTCCCTCGTGTTCTGGTCGGCTCGGTGTCCCGTGCGTGCGCCGCGCGGAAAGGGGTGGCTCCTGCAAGGCGCTGACGGGCTGATAATCCCCGTATGCGACACCCGTGGCAAGAGCTTGCAGAGTCTTGCACAGAGGCCCGGATGTGTGCTGATCGGCCTGGTAGCAGGGTTTCGGGACGGTCGCCACGAGGTCACGGGCCCGTAACTGTCGGCAGTTCTTGCACTTTTTTGCTGCAAGGTCTTTCGCGCTGCTTACAACGCTGTTACGTTCACGTCGCCCAGCGGACGCAACGGCGCAGTCGGCAAGTCGGCGAGGGGATCGGGCGGGACCGATTCCCCACCTACTCGGGCTTTCACCCTCAAGGAGAACTCATGCGGCGTGGCATAGCGGCCAGTGCGCTGGTGGCGTCTTTCGCCCTCGCGGCGACGGCCTGCGGCGGCAGCGGTAGCGGCAGTGACAGCAGCGACAAGGCCAGCGGGCCGGTCACCATCACGTGGTGGGACACGTCCAACGCCACCAATGAGGCGCCGACGTACCAGGCCTTGGCCAAGGAGTTCGAGGCCGCCAACAAGAACATCAAGGTCAAGTACGTCAACGTGCCCTTCGACCAGGCGCAGAACAAGTTCGACACGGCCGCCGGTGCCTCCGGCGCCCCGGACATCCTGCGCTCCGAGGTCGGCTGGACCCCCGCCTTCGCCAAGAAGGGCTACTTCCTGCCGCTGGACGGCACCGCCGCCCTCGCTGACCAGGCCAAGTTCAAGCCCAACCTGATCGAGCAGGCCAAGTTCGACGGCAAGACCTACGGCGTGCCGCTGGTCACCGACACCCTTGCGCTCGTCTACAACAAGGCGCTGTTCAAGAAGGCCGGCATCACCGAGGCGCCCAAGACGTGGAGTGACCTCAAGAAGGACGCGGCCACCCTCAAGGCCAAGACCGGCGTCGACGGCTACTGGGGCTCCACCCAGGCCTACTACGCGATGAACTTCCTCTACGGCGAGGGCACCGACACCGTCGACGCCGCCGCCAAGAAGATCACGGTCAACTCGGCCGCCGCGAAGAAGGCGTACGGCACCTGGCTGGGCCTGTTCTCCGGCAAGGGCCTGCACAAGGCGGACACCACCGCCGACGCCTACGCCCACATCCAGGACGCGTTCGTCAACGGCAAGGTCGCCGCGATCGTCCAGGGTCCCTGGGAGATCACGAACTTCTACAAGGGTTCGGCGTTCTCCGACAAGTCGAACCTCGGTATCGCCACCGTCCCGGCCGGCTCCACCGGCAAGGCGGGCGCCCCGACCGGCGGCCACAACCTCTCGGTCTACGCCGGCTCGGACAAGGCCCACCAGGCGGCCTCGCTGAAGTTCGTCAACTTCATGACGTCGGCTAAGTCTCAGGCCGCCATCGCGCTGAAGAACTCCACGCTGCCGACGCGCGACGACGCCTACACCGACGCCGTCAAGGCCGACCCGGGCATCGCCGGCTACGGCACGGTCCTCTCCGCCGCCCAGCCGCGCCCGGCGCTGCCCGAGTACAGCTCCCTGTGGGGCCCGCTGGACACCGAGCTGCCCAAGATCGCTGGTGGCAAGGAGTCCCTGGACAAGGGTCTGAGCAACGTCGAGCTGGCGATCGCCAAGCTGGTGCCGGACTTCAGCAAGTGAGCCCGTGTGGCCGCCGGATCCTTCCCCGGCCCGACCTCGGTCGGGCCGGGGGGACCCCCGACAGGGGGAACGGAACCGGCGGCCACCGGCTGTGTGCGCCCAACTCCTGATCTTGCAGAAGGTGTCGAACCATGACAGTCGCCATCGACCGTGCGACCGGCAAGCGCCGCGGTGACCGAGCACCGCGTCCCGGCCGGATGCAGCGTCTCAAGCACTCGTACCAGAAGTACTGGTATGCGTACGCGATGATCGCCCCGGTCGTCGTCGTACTCGGCGGATTGGTGCTCTATCCCCTGGTACGGGGCCTCTACCTGACGTTCACGGACGCCAACAGCCTCAACTCGGCCCGCACGATCGGCGTCAACCACATCGACGCCACCTACAAGTTCATCGGCCTGGACAACTACAAGGACATCCTGTGGGGTCCGACGTCGTACGACCGCTTCTGGTCGCACTTCATCTGGACCATCGCCTGGACCGTCCTGTGTGTCGCCCTGCACTACTGCATCGGCCTGGGTCTCGCGCTGCTGCTCAACCAGAAGCTGCGCGGCCGTACCTTCTACCGGCTGATCCTGGTGCTGCCGTGGGCCGTGCCGACCTTCGTCACCGTCTTCGGCTGGCGCTTCATGCTCGCCGACGGCGGCATCATCAACTCCATGCTCCACGCCGTGCACCTGCCGTCGCCGGCGTGGCTGGAGGACACCTTCTGGCAGCGCTTCTCCGCGATCATGGTCAACACCTGGTGCGGTGTGCCGTTCATGATGGTCTCGCTGCTCGGCGGACTGCAGTCCATCGACGGCACGCTGTACGAGGCCGCCGAGATGGACGGCGCGAACGCCTGGCAGCAGTTCCGCTTCGTGACCCTGCCGGGTCTGCGGTCGGTCAGCTCCACCGTCGTGCTCCTCGGCATCATCTGGACCTTCAACCAGTTCGCCGTGATCTTCATCCTGTTCGGCAACACCGCGCCGGACGCGCAGATCCTCGTCACCTGGGCCTACTACCTCGGCTTCGGACAGCAGCCGCGCGACTTCGCGCAGTCGGCGGCCTACGGCATGCTGCTGCTGGCCATCCTGATCGTCTTCACCTCCTTCTACCGCCGCTGGCTGAACCGCAATGACCAGCAGCTCGCGATCTGAGGCAGGAGTCTCCATGAGCACCACCACACTTCAGACGCCTCCGGCCGACCAGGCTTCCGTGCACGAGGAGGCGCCGCGTCCGGCGCGCAGGCGCGGTGAGCGCAGCCTCGCCGGCAAGCTCGTCTCCCACGGCATCCTGATCGTCGCGAGCCTGGCCGCGCTGTTCCCGATCGCCTGGCTCGTCTTCCTGTCCCTCGGCCCGGACCAGGACGACTATCTGCACCCCGGACGCATCTGGAACACGATGACGTTCAGCAACTACTCGTTCGTGCTCCAGCACACGAACTTCTTCGAGTGGATGAAGAGTTCGCTCATCGTGTCCCTCGGCACCACGGTCATCGGCGTGATGATCGCGGCCACCACCGGCTACGCCGTCTCGCGCATGCGCTTCCCCGGCTACAAGAAGTTCATGTGGGTCCTGCTGGTCACCCAGATGTTCCCGATCGCCGTGCTGATCGTGCCGATGTACCAGATCCTCTCGGACCTGCAGCTCATCGACTCCTACCTCGGCCTGATCATCGTCTACTGCTCGACGGCGGTGCCCTACAGCGCCTGGCTGCTCAAGGGTTACTTCGACACCATTCCGTTCGAGATCGACGAGGCCGGACGCGTCGACGGGCTGAGCCCCTTCGGCACCTTCTTCCGGCTGATCCTGCCGCTCGCCAAGCCGGGCCTCGCGGTGGCTGCGTTCTACAACTTCATCACCGCGTTCGGTGAGGTCGCCTTCGCCTCGACGTTCATGCTGAACGACTCGAAGTACACCTTCGCCGTCGGACTCCAGACCTTCGTCAGCGAGCACGACGCGCAGCGCAACCTGGCGGCCGCGACGGCCGTGCTGGTCGCGATACCCGTGTCCCTCTTCTTCTACCTGGTGCAGAAGAACCTGGTGACCGGACTCACCGCGGGCGGCACGAAGGGCTGATCCGCGAAGACGCCCCCAGAACGCCCGAAGACTCCCGCGCGCTCCACGCGCGCGGGTGGCGGCCGCGGTGCCCATCCGACCCCGCCGGTACCGCGGCCGCCTCATCCTCTTACCCCGACACCTCTCGCCCCGAAGCCTCTCGCCCCGTGCTCCCGGCCTCGCGTGAGCAGGGGTCTGCCCCCACAGCCGAATTCCTCCCCACGCCCGACCGCACTCGGACACGGGGACCCTCATCGCATCAAGGACGCCATGAGCCAGCACTCCGCCGACCAGGCCCCGAACTCCGTTCTCGCCACCGTCGCCGCGCATCGCGACTGGTGGCGCGACGCGGTGATCTACCAGGTCTATCCGCGCAGCTTCGCCGACAGCAACGGCGACGGCATGGGTGACCTGGAGGGCGTACGTTCCCGACTCCCGTACCTGCGCGACCTCGGCGTGGACGCCGTGTGGCTCAGCCCCTTCTACGCCTCGCCGCAGGCCGACGCCGGCTACGACGTGGCGGACTACCGGGCCGTCGACCCCATGTTCGGCAACCTGCTGGACGCCGACGCCCTGATCCGTGACGCCCACGGTCTCGGCCTGCGGATCATCGTCGACCTGGTGCCCAACCACTCCTCGGACCAGCACGAGTGGTTCAAGCGCGCGCTGCGCGAGGGCCCCGGCTCCTCACTGCGCGACCGCTACCACTTCAAGCCGGGCAAGGGCGAGAACGGCGAACTGCCGCCCAACGACTGGGAGTCCATCTTCGGCGGCCCGGCCTGGACCCGCGTCACCGAGCCGGACGGCACCGCCGGCGAGTGGTACCTGCACCTCTTCGCGCCCGAGCAGCCCGACTTCAACTGGGAACACCCGGCCGTGGGCGACGAGTTCCGCTCGATCCTGCGGTTCTGGCTGGACATGGGCGTCGACGGGTTCCGTATCGACGTCGCGCACGGCATGGTCAAGGCGGAGGGCCTGCCGGACCTCGGCGACCACGACCAGCTGAAACTGCTGGGCAACGATGTCATGCCGTTCTTCGACCAGGACGGCGTGCACGACATCTACCGGCAGTGGCGCACGATCCTCGACGAGTATTCCGGCGAGCGCATCTTCGTCGCCGAGGCGTGGACGCCCACGATCGAGCGCACCGCGAACTACGTGCGCCCCGACGAGCTGCACCAGGCCTTCAACTTCCAGTACCTGGGCACCCACTGGGACGCGGCCGAGCTGCGCTCGGTGATCGACCGCACGCTCGACGCGATGCGGCCGGTCGGCGCCCCCTCCACCTGGGTGCTGTCCAACCACGACGTGACCCGGCACGCCACCCGGTTCGCCAACGAGCCCGGCCTCGGCACCCAGATCCGCACCGCGGGTGACCGGGCGCTCGGTCTGCGCCGGGCCCGCGCGGCGAGCCTGCTGATGCTGGCCCTGCCCGGCTCGGCCTACGTCTACCAGGGCGAGGAGCTCGGCCTGCCCGACGTCGTCGACCTGCCGGACGAGGTGCGCCAGGACCCGGCCTACTTCCGGGGCGCCGGACAGGACGGGTTCCGCGACGGCTGCCGGGTGCCGATCCCGTGGACCCGCGCCGGCTCGTCATACGGCTTCGGCGACGGGGGCAGCTGGCTGCCGCAGCCCGCCGAGTGGGCCGAGCTGAGCGTCGAGGCGCAGACCGGTGCGGAGGGCTCCACCCTGGAGCTGTACCGCGAGGCGCTCGCGGTCCGGCGTGAGCGCGCCGACCTCGGCGCGGGCGACACCGTCAGCTGGCTGACGGCACCGGAGGGCGTTCTCGCCTTCCAGCGCGGCGAGTTCGTCTGCACGGCGAACACCGGCAGCGAGGCCGTGACCGTCCCGGCGTACGGCCGGGTGCTCGTCGCCAGCGGCGAGGTGACCCTGTCGCGGGACGGCGAGGCGAAGCTGCCCGCCGACACGACCGTGTGGTGGGCGGTCTGACACACGTGTGAGCGGTGCTGCGGTCCTGACCACCGGAGCACCGCTCGCCTGCCGGGCGTCCCGGCCTACGCGTGAGTGGTGCTCCGGTCCTGACCACCGGAGCACTCCTCACCCGATGGTCGGCCCGACCCGTGCGTGAGCGGTGCTCCGGGACCTGACGGCCGGAGCACCGCTCTCGCGTAGGACGGCTATTTCCAGGTGTCGTTCACGGCGTACCCGGCGCCCGAGCCGGTGGTGTAGCCGCGGTTGTCCCCGGACTCCCAGGTCACCGTGCCCGACGCGTCCTTCTTGATGTACTTGTACGTGAACGACGTCGACTTGGGCACGATCACCGGCCGGCCCCAGTACGGGTACGACGCCGAGGAGAGCGGGATCGCGTCGGCGGTGTTCCAGGAGCCGAGCGACGGGACCGATCCGACGACGTACACATTGGTGCCATAGACGGTGGTCGCGGTCACTCCGAAGGTCAGGTCCGTCGCGTCGGCGTCGGCCACGTTCCAGGAGTTGTCGGCCGCGACGGCCGCCGTGCCGGTGGTGAGTGTCCGGTTGGCGTTGGACTCCCAGGTGACGTTCCCCGAGGAGTCCTTCTTGATGTACTTGTACGCGATCGTGCTGTTCGCCGGCACCGAGACGTCCGTCTTCCAGACCGGATAGCCGGACGAGGACAGCTTCACCGCGCTCGCCGTGTTCCAGCTGCCCAGCGCGGCCACCGAACCGACCACGTACACGTTCGTTCCGGAGCTGGTCGACGCGTACTCGCCGAAGGTCGCCGTGACCGTGCCGGTGCCCGGATCGGTGCCGCCGCCACCGCAGTCGACGGTGCAGACGTAGGCCGGGTCGTAGAACGCGACGGCGCCCTTGGCGGGCACGGTCAGGGAGGCCTTGCCGCCGGTGACCGTGACCGAGGTGGCACCGCCGTCGATCACGTTCGGATAGGTGCCGTCCGCGAGACCGGTCGTGTACGTGTACGTGTTGGCGCCCGAGCTGTTGTTGATGGCCACGAACCCGGCGCCGCCCCGGCCGAAGCCGATCACATTGGACGCGGGGGACTGCCAGTTGGCCACGGAGTACCCGGCGGCCGCGTTGTGCCAGCCGATCATGCCGGAGACCGCGGTGTCGCGGTCCAGGCAGTACCAGCCGGAGGCGCAGTCGGTGTCGGTGACGAAGCCGCCGCCCGAGTTCGGCGGGGCCTGGTCGCTCTGGCTGAAGGTCCAGCCGGCGTAGACGGACGGCCTGCCGTAACCGCGCGCCAGCTGGAAGACGTTGGCGAGCACGGCGGTGGCGCCGTCCTTGTAGCTGAGGGAGTAGCCGTTGCGCTCGGTGTCGTGGTTGGTGACGAAGGTGTTGGAGTTCGCCTCGGCGGCGAGGCCCCAACTGCTCCCGAAGCTCGACAGGTTGGCGATGTCGCCCTGGAACTGGGCCTTGATCTGCGAGGCGAAGGTGAAGTCGAGGACGTCACCGGTGCCGTAGTACTCGTCGGTCGAAGGAGGGGTGCCGGGATAGACCTCCTGGGTGATGTACGGCGCCGAGCCCGAGGTCGTGGTGTGCAGTCCGGCGACGATGGCGCTCAGGTCGGCGGCCTCGATGTGCTTGGCCGCGTCGATCCGGAAGCCGTCGACGCCCAGGTCGATCTGCGCGTTGAGGAAACCGGTGATCTTCGAGCGGACGTTGCTCTCGGCGGTGTCCAGGTCGGGCAGGCCGAGCAGTTCGCAGTGCTGGACCTGGTAGCGGTTGGTCCAGTCGGTGATCGTGGTGGTGCAGTCGTCGCTGTCGGCCGGGTCGTAGTCCGGGGTGTCGTACTTGTTGGTGACGACCGTGCCGTTGTAGCCGGTGCCGGTCTGTGCGGCGGTGTGGTTGATCACCGCGTCGGTGTAGACCTTGATGCCGGCCGCGTGACACGTGTCGACCATGGCCTTGAAGCCCGCCGCGGTGCCGAAGCGGCTGTTCAGGTTGTAGGCGTAGGGCTGATAGACGTCCCACCAGTAGTAGTTGGACTGCTTCAGGGACTCGGCGGGCGGGGCCACCTGGACGGCTCCGTAGCCGGCCGGGTCGAGGACGTCTCTGCACTCGGACGCGACCGATTTCCAGTTCCACTCCCACAGGTTGGCGATCACATCACCGTTGGCGACACCGGTGTCCGTCGCCGCCGCTGACTGCTGGGCGGGCAGCGCGGCCAGTCCGCCGAGCGCCAGCGCGACGGTCACCAGCAGCCGGGAAACCCTTCTTCGTCGTAGGGCCATCGGGGGTGCGGCTCCTCTCGGGATCCGGTCGGCACGTCCGCGGGGCGCGGAGAGCTGACCCGTGTGGAGCGTGGGACCGCCGAAGGGGGCGCGTCAATAAGGGAGTTGGAAGTTCTTTCGACATCTTGCTGAAACTTGATTGCAAGCGGTACGTTCCGATCCCCCCACCCGCACGACGAAGTGCAGGAGTACACACACATGGCAAGGAAAACGCTTGCCGCCTCGTTCGCCCTCGTGGCGGGCCTGGCGGTCTCGGTGACCGTTCCCCCCGGTTCGGCGGCGGCCTCGCCGCCCGGCACCAAGGACGTCACCGCCGTCCTGTTCGAGTGGAAATTCGACTCGGTCGCCAAGGAATGCACCAACACGCTGGGCCCCGCCGGATACGGCTACGTCCAGGTGTCCCCGCCCGCCGAGCACATACAGGGCTCGCAGTGGTGGACCTCGTACCAGCCCGTGAGCTACAAGATCGCCGGCCGGCTCGGCGACGCCACCGCCTTCAAGAACATGGTCACCACCTGCCACGCGGCCGGTGTGAAGGTCGTGACGGACACGGTCGTCAACCACATGTCGGCCGGATCCGGCACCGGCACGGGCGGCTCTTCGTACACGAAGTACAACTACCCGGGCCTGTACTCGTCCGCCGACATGGACGACTGCACGGCCACCATCAGCGACTACACCAACCGCGCCAACGTCCAGAACTGCGAACTCGTCGGTCTCGCCGACCTGGACACCGGCGAGGAGTACGTCCGGTCGGCCATCGCCGGCTACATGAACACCCTGCTCGGCTACGGCGTCGACGGGTTCCGCATCGACGCCGCCAAGCACATCCCGGCGGCCGACCTCGCCAACATCAAGTCCCGGCTGAGCAATCCGTCCGTCTACTGGAAGCAGGAGGTCATCTACGGCTCGGGCGAAGCCGTCCAGCCCACCGAGTACACCGGCAACGGTGACGTCCAGGAGTTCCGCTACGCCTACGACCTCAAGCGGGTCTTCAACAACGAGAACCTCGCCTATCTGAAGAACTACGGCGAGGGCTGGGGCTACATGAGCAGCTCGGTCGCGGCCGTCTTCGTCGACAACCACGACACCGAGCGCAACGGCTCGACGCTCAACTACAAGGACGGGGCGAACTACACCCTCGCCAACGTCTTCATGCTCGCGTACCCCTACGGCGCCCCCGACATCAACTCCGGCTACGAGTGGTCCGACGCGGACGCCGGACCGCCCAACGGCGGTACCGTCAACGCCTGTTGGCAGGACGGCTGGAAGTGCCAGCACGCCTGGCCGGAGATCAAGTCGATGGTCGCCTTCCGCAACACCACCCGCGGGCAGGCCCTCAGCAACTGGTGGGACAACGGCGGTGACGCCATCGCCTTCGGCCGCGGCAGCAAGGGCTTCGTGGCCATCAACCACGAGACCTCCTCGCTGAGCCGGACGTACAGCACCTCCCTCGCCGCGGGAACCTACTGCAACGTCCAGAACAACACGAGCATCACAGTGAACAGTTCAGGCCAGTTCACAGCGACGCTGGGCGCCAACACGGCGCTTGCCATCTACGCGGGCAAGTCCAGCTGCTGAAAAGTCTTTCCGCACGTTGCAAGACTCTTGCTGTAAACCTTGCGTGAGCGATACGGTCACGCGGGCGTTCGGCATCGTGGCCGAAACGCTGCGCGGGGTCGGACCCGAGTACGCCGTAATCGCTAGGAGTTCACAGCTGTGGACCTGATACCGAGAGGGGCGGCGCGCCGCATCGGCCGCCCCAGGCTGCGCGCAGCCGTCCTCGCCGCCGCACTGGCCGTATCGCTTGCGCAACCCCTCGTGGCGCGGGCCCAGACCCCGCCCGCACCGCCGTCGGACGCGAAGCTCGCCGCCGAGCCGTCGCGACACGACTCCACCCGTGACCAGTTCTACTTCGTGATGCCGGACCGGTTCGCCAACGGCGACACGTCCAACGACGAGGGCGGACTGACCGGTTCCCGCCTTTCGACCGGATACGACCCGACCGACAAGGGCTTCTACCAGGGCGGTGACCTCAAGGGCCTGACGAAGCGGCTCGACTACATCAAGGGCCTCGGCACCACCGCCATCTGGATGGCGCCGATCTTCAAGAACCAGCCCGTCCAGGGCACCGGCAAGGACGCCTCGGCCGGCTACCACGGCTACTGGATCACGGACTTCACCAAGGTCGACCCGCACTTCGGCACCAACAAGGACCTGTCGACCCTGATCTCCAAGGCCCACGCCAAGGGCATGAAGGTCTTCTTCGACGTCATCACCAACCACACGGCCGATGTCGTCGACTACAAGGAGCAGTCCTACAACTACCTCTCCAAGGGCGCCTTCCCGTATCTCACCAAGGACGGGAAGCCGTTCGACGACGCGGACTACGCCGACGGCAGCCACGCGTTCCCCTCCGTGGGCACCGGCTCCTTCCCCCGTACGCCGACGGTTCCCGCCGCGAAGAAGAACGCCAAGGTCCCGTCGTGGCTCAACGACACGACGATGTACTCCAACCGCGGCGACTCCACCTACGCCGGTGAGTCCACCACGTACGGAGACTTCTCCGGGCTCGACGACCTGTGGACCGAGCGTCCCGAGGTGGTCAGCGGTATGGAGAAGATCTACGAGAAGTGGGTCGAGGACTTCGGTATCGACGGCTTCCGGATCGACACCGTGAAGCACGTGAACATGGAGTTCTGGACGCAGTGGGCGACCGCCCTCGACGCGTACGCGGCCAGGCACGGGCGCAAGAACTTCTTCATGTTCGGCGAGGTCTACTCCGCCGACACGTCGATCACCTCGCCGTACGTCACCCAGGGCCGCCTCGACGCCACCCTCGACTTCCCCTTCCAGGACGCGGCCCGCTCGTACGCCTCGCAGGGCGGCAGCGCGCAGAAGCTGGCGTCCCTGTTCGCGGACGACTACAAGTACACGACCGACAAGGCCAACGCCTACGAGCAGGTCACCTTCCTCGGCAACCACGACATGGGCCGCATCGGGTACTTCCTGAACCAGGACAACCCCAAGGCGACCGATGCCCAGCTGCTGAAGAAGGACAAGCTGGCCAACGAGCTGATGTTCCTCAGCCGCGGCAACCCCGTCGTCTACTACGGCGACGAGCAGGGCTTCACCGGCTCCGGCGGTGACAAGGACGCCCGCCAGACGATGTTCGCCTCCAAGGTCGCGGACTACCTCGACGACGACGAGATCGGCACCGACCGTACGCACGCGAGCGACGCGTACGACACGAGCGCACCGCTCTACGACGAGATCAGCGCTCTCTCCAAGCTGCGCAAGGACAACCCGGCCCTCACCGACGGAGTCCAGACGGAGCGGTACGCCGCGGACGGCGCCGGTGTGTACGCCTTCTCCCGCACGGACGCGAAGACCGGCACCGAGTACGTCGTCGCCGTGAACAACGCCGACGACGCGAAGTCGGCCACGTTCGCGACGGGCTCGGCGAACATGGACTTCCGCGCCGTATACGGAACATCCGCCTCGGCGAAGAGTGACGCGGACAAGAAGGTCACCGTCACCGTCCCGGCCGGGTCGGCGATCGTCCTCAAGGCCGCGGGCCGG
This sequence comes from Streptomyces sp. NPDC005784, assembly GCF_042871525.1. Classification (NCBI taxonomy): domain Bacteria; kingdom Bacillati; phylum Actinomycetota; class Actinomycetes; order Kitasatosporales; family Streptomycetaceae; genus Streptomyces; species Streptomyces sp. NPDC005784. The sequence continues at coordinate 597,698 of NZ_JBIAIQ010000001.1, read as the reverse complement.
CTCGACGCCCCCGCCGCCAAGCCGACGCTCACGCTGAAGGCCCCCGCCGCGGGCGCCACCGGCACCGTCGAACTGTCGGCGGACGTCGAGGGCGGACAGCTCGACCGGGTCGTCTTCGCCGCCCAGACCGGCAACGGCAGCTGGCGCACGCTCGGCTCCGCCGACCACGCCCCGTACAAGGTCACCCAGGCCATCGGCAAGGACGTACCGGCCGGAACCGCCCTGCGCTACAAGGCCGTCGTCATCGACTCGGCCGGACACACGGCGAGCGCGACGGCCGAGTCCACCACCGGCAGCGCGCCCGCCGCGGAGGTCCCGACGGCCTCCTCGCGCGACTACGCGGTCGTCCACTACAAGCGAACCGACGGCGACTACACCGACTGGCGCCTCTACGCCTGGGGCGACCTCGCCGACGGCGAGGCCACCACCTGGCCGGCCGGCCACGACTTCGTCGGCCGGGACGCCTACGGCGCCTTCGCCTACGTGAAGCTGAAGCCCGGAGCCTCCAGCGTGGGCTTCCTGGTCATCGACAAGGACGGCAACAAGGACGTCGCGAGCGACCGCACGATCGACGTCACCAAGACGGGCGAGGTCTGGGTCGAGCAGGGCAAGGACACCGTCCTCACCGAGCAGCCCGACCTGCCCGCCCAGGACAGGACCAAGGCCGTCATCCACTACCACCGCGCCGACGGCGACTACGCCGGCTGGGGTCTGCACGTGTGGACCGGGGCCGCGACGCCCACGGACTGGACGAAGCCCCTGGAGCCGGTACGGACCGACGCCTACGGCGCCGTCTACGAGGTGCCGCTCGCCGAGGGCGCGACCAGCCTCAGCTACATCCTCCACAAGGGCGACGACAAGGACCTGCCCACCGACCAGTCGCTGGACCTCACGGCCAACGGCCACGAGGTGTGGCTGCTGAACGGCCAGGAGAAGTACCTGCTGCCGCAGCCCGCGGGCAGCGCGGCCGCGCTCGACCTGACCACCTCCAAGGCGGTCTGGATCGACCGGAACACGGTCGCCTGGAACGGCTCCGACGCCGCCGTGTCCACCCAGCTCCTCTCCTCCCACGACGGCTCGATCGCCGTCAAGGACGGTGGGCTGACCAGCGACGACGAGCGCTGGCTGCGGCTGTCCAAAACCACGCTCACCGACGCCCAGAAGGCGAAGTTCCCGTACCTGAAGGCGTACACCGCCTGGTCCGTCGACCCGCGTGACCGCGACCGGGTGCGCTCGGCGCTCGGCGGCCAGCTCGTCGCCTCGCAGCGGGCCGCGAACGGCGCCGTGCTGGCGGCGACCGGCGTGCAGATCGCCGGCGTCCTCGACGACCTGTACCCCGCGGCGAAGGCGCACCTCGGGCCGGTCTTCCACCACGGCGTTCCCACCCTGTCGGTGTGGGCCCCGACGGCGCAGTCCGTGAGCCTCGACCTCGCCGGCTCCACCGTCGCCATGAAGCGCGACGACGCCACCGGTGTCTGGTCCGTCACGGGCAAGAAGTCCTGGACGGGCAAGCCCTACCGCTATGTCGTGAAGGTGTGGGCGCCGACCGTCCGCAAGATCGTCACCAACAAGGTGACCGACCCGTACTCGGTGGCCCTGACCACCGACTCGGAGCGCAGCCTGGTCGTCGACCTCGACGCCAAGTCCCTCGCCCCGTCCGGCTGGTCGGCGCTCAAGAAGCCCAAGGCCGTCCCCCTGAACGACGCGCAGATCCAGGAACTGCACATCCGGGACTTCTCGGTGGCGGACAAGACCGTCCCCGCGAAGGACAAGGGCACCTACCTCGCCTTCACCGACAAGAACAGCGACGGCTCGAAGCACCTGAGGAAGCTGGCCGCGTCCGGCACCTCGTACGTGCACCTGCTGCCCGCGTTCGACATCGCCACCATCCCCGAGAAGAAGGCCGACCAGCAGAGCACCGACTGCGATCTCGCCTCCTACGCCGCCGACTCCCAGAAGCAGCAGGAGTGCGTGGCGAAGACCGCCGCCAAGGACGCCTACAACTGGGGCTACGACCCGTACCACTACACGGTCCCCGAGGGGTCCTACGCCACCGACCCGGACGGCACCGGCCGCACGGTCGAGTTCCGCAGGATGGTCAAGTCCCTGAACGAGGACGGCCTGCGGGTCGTCATGGACGTCGTCTACAACCACACCGCGGCGAGCGGCCAGGCCGAAACCAGCGTCCTCGACAAGGTCGTCCCCGGCTACTACCAGCGGCTCCTCGCCGACGGCAGCGTCGCCAACTCCACCTGCTGCTCCAACACGGCGACCGAGAACGCCATGATGGGCAAGCTGGTGGTCGACTCGATCGTCACGTGGGCCAAGGAGTACAAGGTCGACGGCTTCCGCTTCGACCTCATGGGACACCAGCCCAAGGCCAACATCCTCGCGGTCAGGAAGGCCCTCGACGGGCTCACCCCCGCGAAGGACGGCGTCGACGGCAAGAAGATCATTCTCTACGGCGAGGGCTGGAACTTCGGCGAGGTCGCCGACGACGCCCGGTTCGTCCAGGCCACCCAGAAGAACATGGCGGGGACGGGGATCGCGACCTTCTCCGACCGCGCCCGTGACGCCGTACGCGGCGGCAGCCCCTTCGACTCCGACCCCGGCGTCCAGGGCTTCGCCTCGGGCCTTTACACCGACCCCAACTCCTCGACCGCGAACGGCACTCCGGCCGAGCAGAAGGCCCGCCTGCTGCACTACCAGGACCTCATCAAGGTCGGCCTGACCGGCAACCTGTCCGCGTTCCACTTCACCGACTCCGCCGGCCAGGAGGTCAAGGGCTCCGAGATCGACTACAACGGCCAGCCCGCGGGCTACGCGGCCGCGCCCGGCGACGCGCTCGCCTACGCCGACGCGCACGACAACGAGTCGCTGTACGACGCGCTGACGTACAAGCTGCCCGCGACGACGAGCGCCGCCGACCGGGCCCGGATGCAGGTCCTGGCGATGGCGACGGCCACCCTCTCGCAGGGTCCGTCCCTCTCCCAGGCCGGCTCCGACCTGCTGCGCTCCAAGTCCCTGGACCGCAACTCCTTCGACAGCGGTGACTGGTTCAACGCCGTCCACTGGAACTGCCAGGACGGCAACGGCTTCGGGCGCGGGCTGCCGCCGGCCGCCGACAACGCCTCCAAGTGGCCTTACGCCACCCCGCTGTTGACCTCCGTCAAGGTGGGCTGCGCCCAGATCGACGGCACTTCGGCCGCCTTCCAGGACCTGCAGCGGATCCGTTCGACCGAGAAGGTCTTCTCGCTCTCCACGGCCGATCAGGTGCAGTCGAAGCTCTCCTTCCCGCTGTCCGGGAAGGACGAGACCCCCGGGGTGATCACCGTGCGCCTCGGCGACCTCGTGATCGTCTTCAACGCGACCCCCGACAAGCAGGAGCAGACCGTCGGCTCCCTGGCCGGGACGGGATACACGCTGCACCCGGTGCAGGCGGCGGGCACGGACCCGGTCGTCAAGTCCTCGTCCTACGCCGAGGGAACGGGCACCTTCGCCGTCCCGGGCCGGACGGTGGCGGTGTTCACCCGGACACCGTGACAGCGGGCTAGCTCGATGAGGGCGGAGCCGGAGACCGGGAGTTCGAGCCGGGATCCGGAGCCGCCCTCACCGGCGTCCGCGCGCCGGGCACGGGGTCGTTCCGGTCCCCGGCGCTGCGGCTAGGGTGATCACGACTGTCCCCGGACCAGGAGTGCTCATGCCGCAGATCATCGTCGACTACTCCGCGCCGCTCGAAGACGCCTTCGACCGGCAGGGGTTCGCCCTGGCCCTGCACGCGGAGGTGGTCGAGACGGCGGCCGCGAAGATCGGCGCGTGCAAGACGCAGTTCCGCCGGACCGAGGACACCGTCGTCGGCGCGGACACGGGCGGGCACGCCGTCGTCCATGTCACCCTCGGTCTGCTCGCCGGGCGGACCGAGGCGGTCAAGGTGAAGCTGACCGAGGCCGTACTGGAGCTGCTGAAGACCCATGTGCGGCAGGCCGAAGGGGTGGAGCTGCACGCCTCGGCCGAGGTACGCGACCTCGACCCGTCGTACCGTAAGTTCGAGGCGTAGTTCCACCGAGTTGGAGGCGTAGCCCCGAGGCTCCCGGCCGGGTCCGGGGCGTCCAATCCGCGCGGGGCGGTACCCCGCGACCGTTCCTACGCCTCCGGCGGCGCGGCGAGCGCGAGCAGCCGGACGACGAGGTCGGTGAACGGTCCGTCGCCCGGCTCGTCCCTGAGACGCCTGCGCAGCAGCTCGGCGACCTCCGGGGCGTAGGCGGCGCTCACCGCCGCCAGGGCCGCGAAGTCGTGCACGAGCTGCACCTCCAGCTCACCGCGTGGAATCCGCCGCCCGTCCAGCCAGATCAGCGCGGTCGACTCGACGAGCGAGATCCAGGAGCGGATCACCAGCTCCAGCCGGGCGGGCGGGTTCTCGACGTCGAGATGCGACAGGATCTGGAGATACGCCGCCTGCCGTACGGCGTCGACGAGGGCGTTGGTGGTCGACGAGCCGACGGCCGGGCCGCCCCGCATCAACGCGGCGAAACCGGGCCCGTGGTCGTCCACGAAGTCGAAGAACCGGCGCATCACCCGCAGCAGCCGCGCCCCCAGCGGCCCCTCGGGGGACTCCACGAACCGGCCCGCGAGATCGTCGGCGGCGCGCTGCAACGCCGCTTCGTACAGGCTGAGTTTGCCCGGAAAATAGTGGTACACCAGCGGTCGCGAGATGCCCGCCGTCGAGGCTATCTCGTCGATGGAGACCTCGTCGGGCGAGCGTCGGCTGAACAGGTCGAGGGCGACGCCGATCAGCTGCTGCCGTCGCTCCTCGACACCCATCCTGCGGCGTACCCCGGTTGTCATGCGAACACCTTACCGATCGGATCCGGCCCGGAACGGGCCGGTCCGGCCGAGGGTGTTCACGTGTCCGGCACGATTCGCTCACCCTTCGTCCGCGAAACGCACATCAGCATCGAATCGTCGGCGATGCGTGTCGGCGATGCGTGGGGGTGATGCGTGTCGGCAACGCGTGGACGGGACTCAGCGCAGCCCGGTGATCCCCCGGCCGTCCGGCAGGGTGCCCTTCAGCTCGGCCTGTGCCCCCTGCTTCGTCCGTACGGTGAGCAGGGGCCCCGCCGCAGACCCGCGCACTCCGCCCGTCGCGTCGACCGACACCGTGTCCTTGCTGCCGGCCGCGAGGAGGTACCAGGCTCCCGTGCCCGACTTCCACAGGACGCCCGCCAGTACGTGCGGATCGCGGGAGCCGCACGCCGGGGAGTTCTCGGCCTTCGCGACGACGGCCCCGTACGCCCCGCCGGGGGTGCGGAACTGGGCCAGCACCCGGGTGCCGTCGCCCCGCCAGGTGTCGGCCCGTGTGCACACCCACGCCGCCGATCCGCTCCCGTCGGGCAGCGGCTGCAGCGCGTACGGCCAGACGTTCACGGACCGCACGCCCTGCGAGCGCACGGAAGCCAGCGAGCAGGCGAGCGGCGCCCACTTCCGCAGGTTCTGAGCGCCCGCCGCCTCCTGGGGTGCGGCGGGCCGACCCGCGGTGAGGTGGGCCGGGATCAGCTCGCCGAGGTCGGTCAGCAGATGGGTGCCCGAACCGTCCTTGATCTGGAGCACGTTCCACGACGTGCACTTGCCGGTCTGCGGCGGTCCCGCCAGCGGGGAGGTGGCGCCGTCCGCGGACAGGGTGAGGTCCGTCACCCCGGCGGAGGGCTTCAGGAGGTCGCGCTCGACGGCCTTGGTCACCCACGGGGCGGTCAGATAGCGGACGTTGCCGTCGGTCCGGCCCAGCACCACCGCGCTCGCCTCGGCCCCGCTCGCCCCGTCGACCCGCGCGAAGTCGAGGGCCGCGCCGCCCGTGCCGTCCCTCGGCTCGGCGTAGCGCACGATCCGCAGACCGTCGTGGAGGAGCACCACGTGGGCCTGGTCGACATCGCCCGCGTACAGCAGCTGGGGCGGTCCGGGCGGGGCTCCGGACTGCGTGCCGGGCGTCCCCCGGACCTGTACGGACTCGCCGGGCCGGGCCCAGACGGCGAGCGCGCGACGCAGCAGCGCGGTGTCCTTGACGAGGTTGCCGCGCGCGGGCCACACGGAGAAGTCGGTGCGCGCGGAGGACTCCCAGGCCGTGGCCGGCACCCGCTCCAGCCGGGCCGGGTCGAGGGCGGCCTCGGCGGCCGCGTTCTGCGCGTACGAGGGGGCCGCGGCGCCGTCCGGGCCCCAGCCGCCGCCGGGCAGTCCGACCAGCGCGCCGCACACGATCACGGCGGCGGTGGCGGCGAGCCCGGCCTTCACGTGCCGCCTGCGCCGCATCAGGTCGGTGGGCCGGGCGTGCAGCGAACAGGGGTCGAACTCGGGGGAGTCGAGCAGGGCGTCGCGGGCCTCGACGCCCGCGGCCTCCTTCAGCGCCGCGGCCGGGTTCTCGGCACCCGCGGCCGCCAGCACCTTGCGCAGATGCGCGTCGGGCAGTTTCTCCAGACCACGCAGCACATACGCGGCACGGGCCGGGCCCGAGAGCGCGGACAGCCGCTGGTCCAGGGCGAGTTCGTCGGCGCCACCCGAGCGCGGGAAGAGCCGCAGGCCCCACACGTGGGGGAGGAGGGGCGGCAGCTGGGACCGCTTGGGCCACGCCCGCCGCTTCAGCGGCAGTCCCGCCTCCAGTGCCGTACGCACCACCTGGAGGCGTACGAAGGCGTAGCCCGGGTCGCCGTCGCGGCCGCCGCCGCTCTGCTGGGTCGGGATCACCGACGCGTCGCCCGACGCCCGGCCCCGCGGCAGCGCGCGCTGGGTGAGGGCGTGCGCGGTCAGCACCCTGCGATTGCGGCCGAGGCTCGGCGGAAGCATCAGATAGGCGAGCCGGACCAGCCGCGGGTAGTGCTCGACGAGCGCGGCCTCGGCCTGTTCGACGTCGACGACAGTTCCGGAGGAGGGTGCGGGGCGCGGGGCTACATCCTGTGACTGCACGTTCAGCAAAACGAGCGAATCGGCGGATGGTCACCGGCCCCGCCCAGGGCTCAGCCCCCGGATTCCCCGGGCTTCACGAGCAGGCGCGCGTAGTTCGCCATCGACCGCTGGTAGCGCGGCAGATGGGGGGCCAGGGCGCCGATCACCAGGGCCAGGCCCTCGCGTTCACGGCCGAGGTCGGCGAGACAGAGCGCCAGACAGGCCCGCACCGCGTCGTCCAGCTCGTCGGAAGGTCCGTCCAGTTCGCGGGTGAGGAGCTTGACGCCCTCGTCCGCCTGTCCGATGTTCCGCAGCGAACTGGAGAGCTGGATCTTCGCGCGCCGGCCCTTGTATCCGCTCAGACCGCGCGCCAGCGCCTCCCGGTACAGGGGCACGGCCTTGTCGGAGTGGCCCGTCGAGTCCCAGGCGCAGGCCCGCTCGAAGGGGCCGAGGGGGCTGTCCGCGGGCAGTTCGCCGACCAGGGTGTCGATCACCGCCCGGAAGTCCGCCGCCCGCTCTTCCTCGTAGTCGTCGAAGCCGGCCCAGGCGGCCTGCGTACGCTCTTCCCAGTCTTCGTTCACGGGTGCCACCCTCGCACAGCCGTACCTCCGGCGGTACCGGGTTCCCCACCCGTGACGACGGCCGATTGAGCACGGGGCGGCCCGGAGCCGTATCGAAGGGCAGAGCCCTCGCCGGGGCTCTTCTCGGCGTGAGCGCCGACAGGTACCGGAGGAACGTATGAGGTTGACACGCGAGAAGCTTCTGGCCGGGGCGGCCGTGGCCGTCCTGCTGGCACTGACCGGCTGCGGCGGCGGATCGGACGGCAAGGGTGCGGCGGCGAAGGAGACCGTCCCGCCCACGGCGACCGGCAGCCTGGAGGACCTGGCGGCCGAGGTGAAGTGCAAGCCGAGCATCCAGACCGACGCGGACGAGATCCGCCAGGGCGTCTGCAAGATCAGTACCGGCAAGTTCATCCTGGCGACCTTCGCCACCGACCGCGGCCAGCGCGAGTGGCTCAACGGGGCCAAGGACTACGGCGGTTCGTACCTCGTGGGTGCCAAGTGGGTCGCCGTCGGGGACCAGAAGATGGTCACGACGCTGCGCGGCCGGCTCGGCGGAACACTCGAAGAAGGGGCCTCCCACGCCTCGCACGCCGGTCACGAACACAGCGGCTGACCGAGAGGGGCCGCGGGACCGACCGCGCGGGCCACGCAGGTGAGGACACAAGAGCACACGATGAGGGCACAAAAGAAAGCCGGTGACGGGAAGATCCCGCCACCGGCTTCCTCATGGGGGCTACCTACAACGCTGGCCGTTGTTGATGCAGGTGACCATCTTCGTCATCAGGGCGTCGTCGAAGACGTTGATGAAGTCGTCGTGGTCGGTGGCCGGCTTGTGCAGCTGCTCCGGGAATCCATCCACCGCGAAGGCGTTCTTGATCTGCCCGTTGGTGAGGGTCGGAGCCCGGAAACCGTAGACGAGGCGCATCGTCAGCTGCGGGATCGCCTTGAACCCGTTGGCGCAGTTGCCCTGGGCGTCGGCGAAGGCCACGTGCGTACGGTGGTTCGCGCTGTCGGCGTTCACCCCGTCCCAGCAGCTCTGGAAGGCGAAGGTGCGGACCACGGTGCTGCCGCGCGGGCAGATCGGGTACTGCTGCGTGAGCTGCACCTTGTTCTCGAAGCCGGTGCAGCTCCAGTGGGCGTTGGCGTTGGCGAGACCGTTGGTCGTGGTCTTCGCGTCACCGGTGATGACGCGCAGGAACTTCGGCATCGCGACGACCTTGGCGGTCGGACTGCCGACGAACTTGATCTGCGCCTGCCGCACCTGCTGGATCTGGCCGACGTTGAGTTCCTTGCCGCCACCCAGGTTGTTCTGGTCGAAGTCCTGCGTACCGTTCTGGATACGCACGACCGGCCAGTAGTACGTCGACTTGTCGCCCTGGTTGGCGCAGGACGTCTGGGCCGCCGCGAACGTGTCGTTGGTGGCGAAGGCGTCGTTCGACTGGTTGCCGACGTAGTCGTGCAGGTGGTGCGCACCGTTGGTGACACCGGGCGCCACGATCACGTTGTCCGTGTTGAACTTCTTGTTCGCGTTGACACCGCAGGAGGTCGTGAACACACCGGACGAACCGGCCGCACCGATCTGGGCCTTGCGCGCGACGTTCGGCTGGACCTTCGTGATGTCCACGAAGTCGGCCGCGACCGGACCGTTTCCGGCCTGCCCGCCGCCCGCCTGCGCACCACCGGCAGGGGCACTGGCGCCGGCACTCGCGGACGCACCGGCACCCGCACCGGCACCCGCACCGGCTCCCGCACCGGCACTCGCGCTGGCGCTCGCGGACGGACTGGCCGCCGCACCGCCGTTGTTCTGCCCGCCGGCGTTCGTCTGGTCAGCGGGCTGTCCCGTGCAGCTGGAGAGACCGTCGAGCCAGCCCGGAGCCTTCCCGCCGACGCGGTTGATCTCCAGCTTGATCCGGTCGATGATCACCGACCGGTTGTTCTTCAGCGGTCCGAGGATGGAGTTCTGGACGAAGCTCGCGTCTCTCGTCTGCGCGTCACGAGTGGTGGCGAGCCGCTGATAGGCGGCGGTGATCTGCTGGTCGAGTGTCGCCAGCTCTCCGTCGACCTCGCCCCGCGCCTGGTTCGGAACGCTGGTCAGCTTCTGACCGACATCCGGACAGGTGATGGTCGCCACCTGCGCGGCGGCGGCCTTGGTGGTGTTGTGGGCCGAGTTGTTGCTCTCGTGCGCCGAGGCGTAGAAATTCGCCCAGACCAGCCCACCCCCACCGATCGCGAGCGCTGCCGACGCGGCAACGGCGCGAACGACGAGCGGCGAACGGCGTTTTCTGATGTTGCGTCCCATGGAACTCCTCTGACTTCCTTGCGGGGCAGCGAGGCGCCCGACAGGAGTGAAGCGGCTCCATTCCATACGCAGGAGGTGTGTGAGGTGTTCAGGGGTCTCGAAAAAAACTTGGAGGTTCCTGAGGCCAATTCGGGCACAATGGTCTCAGAAGCCCGCGAATTCACGAGAGTTGATCTCGCAATTCAGGTTTGAGAACGCTTTTTTGACTGATATTCAGTAAGTGCCCGGTCCGAATGCGCTGTCGCTGTACGTCGACCTGTTCTCACGTCCGGCTCCAACTCGCCGACGAAACGGCCAAGTTCGAGAGCGCTTCCGACGGTCGCGGCGATCTCGAAGCCGTACGCCGGAAGCATCCGGACCCGGTCGGCGGACAACAGGAGGACGTCCGCCGACCGACGGGGCCGGTCAGTGAACCGAAATCCCCTGGTGCGTGTGCCGACGCCACCGGAGCGCCAGCCGGAACGTCCGGGACCCGGAATTCCCGGGAGCTCAGATTCCGAGGACCTTCGCCTCCACCGCGGGATCCAGTCCCACTGTCGGCCGGTCGGCGCGCACGGGTGCCGGTCCGCCGAGCGACCTGAGCCAGCTCCAGGTGTCGGCGACGGTCTCCTGGACGGGCCGGCACCGCAGGCCCGTCCGCACCGCCCGGGAGACGTCCCCCGAGTACATAGAGGCATGAAGTTCGCTCCCGGGCGGCACCCACACCGGCAACTGCGTCCACGGCTCGATACCGGCGCCGAGCACGACCTCGGGGTCCGTCCAGCGGAGCTCGGCCCGCGCCCCGGTCGCCTCCGCGCACGCGTCGAGCAGCGCCCCCATCGTGCTGTGCCCCGGCGGGCCGGCCAGGTTGTACGCCCCGTCGAGTTCTGCCTCCACCGCCCCGAGCGTCCACTCCGCGAGATCGCGGACGTCGACGTACTGGAGCGGCAGATCGCGCGGCCCGGGAGCGAGCACCGGACCGCCCGCCGCGATCCGGTTCAGCCACCACGGCAGCCGCCCGATGTTCTCGTACGGCCCGAGGATCAGCCCGGACCGCACGAGCAGCGAACACTCCGAGCCGAAGGCTTCGACGGCGGCCAGCTCCCCGCCCCGCTTGTCCCGGGAGTAGTCGGTCGCGGCCGCGCCGGCCGACGCCCCCTCCACCAGCGGGGCGTCCTCGGTGTACCCGGCCGGCCGGGGCCACGCGTACACCGAGCAGCTCGACACATACACATGGCGGGACACCCGCCCGGCCAGCAGACGGGCCGCGTCCCGGACGGCCCGCGGCGCCGCCGACCAGGTGTCGACGACGGCATCCCACGTGCCCGTGGCGTCGGCGAGCGCCGCGAGCCCGTCCGGCACCGTGCGGTCACCCAGCAACGACCGCACCCCGGCCGGGGGTTCGTGCCGTCCGCGGTGGAAGACGGTGACCTCCCATCCCCGGTCGAGCGCCGCCTCCACGACGGCGCGCCCCACGAACTCCGTACCGCCCAGCATCAGAAGTCTCCGAGTCATACGGACGACTCTGCACGGCCTGCCCACCCGGTGGCACGCGAATCTGCTGACAGAAGATTCGCGGGGCGGGTCGACTCCCGGCCGGAGATGGTTCGTGGGACGGATCAACTCCGGCCGTAGGTAAGCGAACGCCCGGCCGGAGGTAAGCGAACGCCCGGCCGGAGAAGGGCGGATACCCGGCCGGACGCGGCTGGACTCCCGTCAGGAGATGTGTGAACGTCCGATCGGAGGCGTCAACGGCCGCTCGGCGGAGTGTACTTGTACCCCACGCGGCGCACCGTCTGGATCGCCTGCCGGTGCTGGGTGCCGAGCTTTCGGCGCAGCCGGGCGACATGGACGTCGACGGTCCGTCCGTCGCCGACGTGCCCGTAGCCCCACACCGTGGAGACCAACTGGTCGCGGGTGTGCACCCGGTGCGGATGGCGGACCAGATGCGCGAGCAGCTCGAACTCCAGGTAGGTGAGGTCCAGCACCCGCCCGTCGACCTCGGCGGTGCGTTGCACGGTGTCGATGCGCACCAGCGGGTGGGCGCCGCCGTGGCCGGCGGTGCCCTCGTCGGCGGCCGGGGGCAGGGCCCGGTCCGCCACGGCGAGCGGGAACGGGGGCTGCTGGTCCGCCGGTACGAGGACCAGGTAGCCGATCATCGGCGGCTGCCCCGGCAGGACAGGCAGTGCGTGCTGGGGAGCGGGCAGCCAGGTGGCACCCGGCGGCAGGAAGCCGGAGACGTCGGTCCCCAAGCTCTCAGCTTCGTTCGAGCGGGGGAGGCCCCAATCCTCGTCCCGGTCGACGGCACGCAGTCGGTGCCGTCCCGGAGCGGTCGAAGGGGTGGGGGCCGTCGCGACGGAGGAGAAGGAACGAGTGGTCGCCATGAGAGGTCAGCTCTTTCGCGCGAGAAGTTCGTCAGGAGAGTCGACGACCGCGAGTTCGTGGTCGGGGCCGTCGAGGACGTACGTCGTGCGCGCTGGCCGAAGGCCGGGGGTGTACGGCTTTAGAGGGCCGGCGCGTTCATCGCGCGACAACACACCCGGTCGAAGTCGTGGTGCTGACGAGAGGGCCAGAAGGGCTCGAGGTCATGGCGACCCGTCGCGATGCACTTCTGGAAGCTGGCCATGACCCTATTGAAGCAGAAACAGGAGCCCGGCAGCAGACTCCTTGCGAGGGCCGGACACTTCCTTGGCGTGAAGCCGACGGTGTGGACCCCTGTCCGACCAGGCGCTTGTGCCAAGTCAGCGCCGTGACGCGGATCGTGGTGTCGGCGGAGCCGTCCCAGTGTGTGGACGGCCCGGCCACGCCGAGCGCCGAGACGAACTCGCGTCCGACGGCCGCCGTGGTCTCGGCCGACCCGTCGAACCCGCCGTAGAGCAGGCTCAGTCCGTATCCCGCGGCGACGCTCTCCGTGCACTGGCTGCGAGGGACTCGTCGCTCTGCATGGATCAAGGCTGACACACCCCACTGGCAACGCGACGGACCGGGCAGAACGGCCTTCACGGCACCGCGGAACACGCGGAAGGGCGCCCACCGAGTCGGCGGGCGCCCCTTCGTGGGTGCGTGGGGATCAGACCTGGCCGGCCTTCTCCAGAGCGGTGCAGCAGGTGTCGACGATGAGACGCGTCACGACGTACGGGTCGACGTTCGCGTTCGGGCGGCGGTCCTCGATGTAACCCTTGCCGTCCTTCTCGACCTGCCACGGGATGCGGACCGACGCGCCGCGGTCGGAGACGCCGTAGCTGTACTCGTTCCACGGGGCGGTCTCGTGCAGGCCCGTCAGACGGTCGTCGATGCCGGCGCCGTAGTTCTTGACGTGGTCCATCGGCTTGGAGCCCTCGCCGAGCGACTCGCACGCGGTGATGATCGCGTCGTAGCCCTCGCGCATCGCCTTGGTGGAGAAGTTGGTGTGCGCGCCCGCGCCGTTCCAGTCGCCCTTCACCGGCTTCGGGTCCAGCGTCGCGGAGACGCCGAAGTCCTCGGCGGTGCGGTAGAGCAGCCAGCGGGCGACCCACAGCTGGTCCGAGACCTCCAGCGGCGCCAGCGGGCCGACCTGGAACTCCCACTGGCCGGGCATGACCTCGGCGTTGATGCCGGAGATGCCGAGGCCCGCCTTGAGACAGTTGTCCAGGTGCGCCTCGACGACGTCACGGCCGAAGATCTCGTCCGCGCCGACGCCGCAGTAGTAGCCGCCCTGCGCGGCCGGGAAGCCGCCCTCGGGGAAGCCGAGCGGGCGCGCACCCTTGAAGAAGGTGTACTCCTGCTCGATGCCGAAGATCGACTCCTGCGCGCCGAACTTCTCCGCGACCTCGGCCAGCGCGGCACGCGTGTTGGACTCGTGCGGCGTCATGTCGATGTTGAGGACCTCGCACATGACGAGGATGTCGTCGCCGCCGCGGATCGGGTCCGGGAAGCTGGCCACGGGCTTGAGTACGCGGTCCGAGGCGTGACCCTCGGCCTGGTTCGTCGAGGAGCCGTCGAAGCCCCAGATCGGCAGCTCGGCACCCTTGGCGTCGTCGGCCAGGATCTTCGTCTTGGAGCGGAGCTTGGCCGTCGGCTCGGTGCCGTCGATCCAGATGTACTCAGCCTTGAAGCTCACGGGCCACATCCTTCGGGGTGGGTCTTGATCGCACTTGCGGGTGCAGCGGCGCTGCGGCACCGGTGCGCCGCTGGGGATGTCGGCAGCCTGTCAACCAGGGATTTCCCGAGCATTGCCCGAATGTGAACCCCGTGTTACCTGGGCTGTGTGTGCCCGGTCTCACATGACCTGCGCCGACGCGGTCGTCCGCGCGTGATCGTTCGCGACCGCGATCGGCCCGCGCGTCACGGGCCGGGGTCCCGCGGGTCCGGCGGGGACTGCTCGTATGCGATGCGCGTGGGAGCGGTACGGGGGATGTGGCCCGGTTCCGCCCCGGTTGCGCGCGTGCGAACGGGTGCCCGCTCATGCGAAAGCCCTGCCGCTTCCGACCCGGAGAGGATCGGCGACGGCAGGGCCTTCGACATGTTCTGCCCGTTATCCGACCTTCTCGATGCGGGCCTTGCGGATCAGGAACTTGCCCGGTTCCCGGACCTGCTCGAAGGCCGCGTTGTTCAGCAGGACACAGCTGCCGGACACGGAGGTGACCTGAACGGTCGTGGACTTGTTGTTGTCCAGGTTCGTGACCTTCAGCTTCGTTCCGGCCGGGAACTGGTTGCTGGACGCGGCCGGTGCGCCGGCCTCGCCGGAGAGCGTGACGGTCGAACCGGTGCACACCTGCTGGCCGGTGGCGGCGCCACCGCCGGCGTTGTTCGCGGGGGCGGTCTTCGCCGGAGCCGCCGGCGCGGGCGCGGCCTTGGCCGGTGCGGACTGTGCGGGCTGCTGAGCGGTCTGGGAGCCCTGAGCCGATTCCCCGACAGCGCAGCCCGACGCCTGCTGCTGAACCTTGATCTGCGCGATGACCGCATCGCGGTTCGCGATTCTGGCCGCCGACTGGGAGTCGGGGTGGGCCTTCTGGTCCGCGATGAAGCTCTGGTTGTTGCCGAGCGCGGTGGCCAGGCCCTGACACGCGACCGAGGTCTGAGCGGTCTGCACGGACGCCGCGTTCGACGTGGCGGCCAGGGCGAAGGCCCCGCCGCCCGCCACGGTCACCGCGCTGACCAGCAGAGCGATCTTCTTCTTGGTGCTGAGAGTCCTTCTCCTACGCGACATGCGCGCCTCCAGAGCGTGGGGGAGGGGTACGCCGCTATGTACGAGATGCCGAACGCGGTTGCTCAACGGTTACGTCATTCACTTAAGTAACCTGGATCACACGGGAGTTGGACGGAGCGATCGAGAGCCGTACGCCGGCCGGTGTCGGCCGGGGTGTGGGAACCGACGCCGGCCGGGTGTCGCCCGGGAGTCGGGAGCGGTGCCGGCCGGGTGTCGCCGGGGTGTCGGGAGCGGTGCCGGCCGGGTGTCGCCGGGGTGTCGTCCGCTCCGCCCCGGTCCGTCACCGGGACCTGGCGTCGCGCACCGCCTCGTCCGTGCGGCCCACCAGCGCCGTCCCGTCGTCCGCGGTGATGATCGGCCGCTGGATGAGTTTCGGGTGCTCGGACAGCGCCTTGATCCACCGGTCCCGTGAACCGGCTTCCCGCGCCCACTCCTTGAGCCCCAGTTCCTTCGCGTCGGCCTCCTCGGTCCGCGTGATGTCCCACGGTTCGAGGCCGAGGCGGTCGAGGACGTCGCGGATCTCGTCCTCGCCGGGCACGTCCTCCAGGTAGCGGCGGACGGTGTAGTCGGCGCCTTCGGCGTCGAGCAGGCTGATCGCGCTGCGGCACTTCGAACAGGCCGGGTTGATCCAGATCTCCATGCCGCACACGTTACGGGAGACACCTTCGTGTTCTGCTGTCACGGCACCCTCAAAGCCCTTGTGGCCAGCGGCTTTTGTCAGTGCCCGGCGGTAGAATAGAAGCAGTGTTCGAGGGTGTCGCCGGGAGGTCCGGACGGCGCCCTGACCGCGACAGGAGGATGCCTGTGCCCGCTGCCGCACTGAAGCCACTGCCCACTCAGTCCACATCCAAGAGGGCGGTCCTGCTGGACCTGCCGTACGAGCCCGTGGAGAAGCGCCCGCTGCCGCCGGGGCATCCCCGCGACTGGTATGTCACGCACAACCGCCGGCTCAAGGCGATGCGACTCGCCATCGCCCTGCTCGACTCCGGTGTGTACGTGCCGAACCAGGCCCGCAACGAAAGGATCCGCAGCACCGCGGAAGTCATCGGCGTTCACCCGCCGTCGGACACCACGTGCCACATGGTGCGCGCGCTGATGAGGTACGCGCGCTGAGGAGTTGAGCGCGCCGATCCACCGGTGCCGGGTGACCCCGCCCGCCGCGGGACCACCCGGCACCGACCCCGGCACCGAGCCTGGCCCGGTACCGGCCCCAATCCCCGGCACCCGCCTCGGCGCCGACCCCGGCAACGACCCTGGCCCGGCTCCGGCACCAACCCCGGCCCCAATCCCCGGCACCCGTCTCGACCCCGACCCTGGCCCTGACCTCGGCACCAAGCCCGACCTCGGCACCAACCCGGCGCCGACGCCGGCCCCCCTCGAAGCCGCCCCCGGCGCAGACCGCGACCC
Organism: Streptomyces sp. NPDC005784; assembly: GCF_042871525.1. Classification (NCBI taxonomy): domain Bacteria; kingdom Bacillati; phylum Actinomycetota; class Actinomycetes; order Kitasatosporales; family Streptomycetaceae; genus Streptomyces; species Streptomyces sp. NPDC005784. The sequence continues at coordinate 581,332 of NZ_JBIAIQ010000001.1, read as the reverse complement.
CGTCGGCGACTTCCGCTCCCGCACCGGCCGTCAGCCCGCAGACAACTCCCGTTCCAGGGGAGTCCGGAAGCGTGGAGTGACCCGGGTCCGACCGACCCAGGCCTGAAGGCGCTCGACCTCCGCCGAGATCGCGTCCCGTGCCTCGCGACCGACACCCGCGGTGTCCAGCAGCCGCCAGACGACCTTGCCGTCGGGCCGCTGTGCCCAGCCCCCGACCACCCGGCCGTCCCACCACACCGTCGGCCCGACATTGCCGCTGCCGTCGAACAGGGCGGGCCGCAGGGACGGTTCGAGATACCAGTCCCGCTCCTGCCGGCTCATGGGCGTCGGATCCAGGCCCGGCAACAGGGCGGCCCAGGGTGCACCCGGCCCGTCGACCGGGCCTTCGTCGCCGGCCGCCACGTACCCCGTGAGCCCGTCGTCGAGCGAGACGGCGACCGCACCGATCGCGGCCAGCGTCCGCCGTACGTCGGTGACCTTCCATCCCGTCCACCACTTCAGGTCGGCCTCCGTCGCGGGCCCGCACGCCGTGAGCCAGCGGCTCAGCAGCTCGGACCGGGCCTCGGTGGGCGGGAGTCGGGGATGCGGTGGCGCGACCGCCCAGCGGAACTGGCTCGACGTCCAGGACCCGAGCGGGCGACCGCGCACCACCCGGCCCTCGACGCCCAGCACCCGCATCAGCCGGGACGACACGGCTTGCGGACTCTCGTAGCTCTTCCCTGCCCCGTAGACGAACTGCTCCTTCAACCGCGGTTCGTCCCGGGTGAGTTCGTTCACCGTGGCCTGTCCGCGCCGGGCCAGCGCCGCGAGCGCGGACGCCTCGACCTCATCGAGCCACTCCTCGGTCAGCCGTCCGTCGCTTCCGGTGGCCATGTCCTTGACCAGTCCGGCCCGGGCCTTCACGGCGATGTCGAGCCCCGTCGAGGCATGCACGACGGCGGCCAGGCCGGTGGGGAACACGAACACGGTGTGCCGCATGCCGTGCATCCGTACGAGTGACCGGTCCTCGTACAGCGCCCGGTCGACCTGCGCCACCGTCTCCCCGGCGTCCGCGAGACGCGCGCCCACCGCCATGTACACCGTCGCCGGGTCGGTCCCGTGCAGCGCGACCAGGGAGTCCGCCACCTCCTCGGGGGTCGCCGCCCGCGCGGCGCCCACGAGCCGCTGCCGCAACCCGAGCCGTGCCCGCCGCTCCGCCACCCCGATGTGCCGCGGCTTCCCCGTCACGTCGCCTCCGTCCGTCCGTCCCGTACTCCGTACTCCTGCTCCGTGAGCCTCATCCTCTCGGACGTCCGCCCGTCACAGGACGAGGCTCACCCGTTCGACGCAGCCGGGCATGCGGCGGCCCCGCCCGCGGCCTTGACTGGGGCCACCGCGAGGAAGCGGAGTCCGGAAAGGCGAACCAGGACCACGTGGGGAGAGACGATGCATCAGAGGAACGGCATACGAGGACCGGTCCGACTGATCCTGGCCGTGTTCGTGGTGGCGGCCCTGGCCACGCAGCTGGCGGCCTGTTCGGACGACAGCAGCCCCTCCGACGCCGCCTCCAAGGCCGCGTCCGCCGCGTCCAAGGCCGCGTCGGCCGTCTCGCAGGCCGCGTCCGCCGCCACCCAGGCGGGTGACGCCCTCGCCTCCGCGACCGCCGAGGCCGGCCGCAAGTTCGACGAGTTCAAGGGCGGCGTGGACGCCAAGGACGAGGTGAGGCTCGACGGGAACGCGAGCCCCGACTCCGACGGGCGTGCCACGGTCAAGGTGACCGTCACCAATCCCACCTCCTCGGCGAAGTCGTACGTCGTCCAGGTCGACTTCCGCGACCAGAGCGGCAACCTCCTCGACACGACCGTCGTGACGGTGAACGACGTCGCCGGGAGCGCCTCCAAGGACGGCACCGCCCGCAGCAACCGTTCCCTCACCGGTGACGTCAAGACCACCGTCGCCCGCGCAGTAAGGCACTGACGCCATGCTCCGCAACAGCGTCACGGCCACCTCGGCGGACCGGGCCGCCCGGGGCCGCGCCGCCCGCAAGCGGGTCTCCCGTTCAGCGCACGGCACCTGGATCCCCGCCGCCGACCGCCCCGACCCGGTCGGCCTCCTGCAACAGCAGGGCAGGGACCGGCTTCCGGAGCTCCTGCCGATCCGGTACGCGCGGATGGCGGCGTCACCGCTCGCGTTCCTGCGCGGGGCGGCCGCCGTCATGGCGGCCGACCTGGCCGCCCAGCCGCACACCGGACTCACCGTCCAACTGTCCGGAGACGCACACCTGTTGAACTTCGGTCTGTACGCCTCCCCGGAACGCTCCCTGCTCTTCGACCTGAACGACTTCGACGAGACCTTCCCCGGACCCTTCGAGTGGGACGTCAAACGGCTCGCGGCCAGCGTCGCGGTCGCGGCCCGGGAGAACGGGCACAAGGAGGAGCACGTCTTCGGCGCGGCACGGGCTGCCGCCGGCCAGTACCGCGAGGTCGTGCGACGGCTCGCCCGACAGGGCGAGCTGACCGTCTGGTACCAGCACATCGACGCCGATCTGCTGCTGCCGCTGGTCCGCTCGGGGCGACAGCGCCGGCGTGCCGAGGCGACCCTCACCCGGGCCCGCCGCCGCACCAGCCTGCAGGCGCTCGGCAAACTCACCGAGACCGTCGACGGACGCCGTCGCATCGTCCGCGACCCGCCCCTGCTGGAACCGGCCGGATCCCTCGACATGGCCTCGCTCCGCAAGATCTTCAGCGACTACCGCTCGACGCTCCCCGAGGAACGCCGCCTGCTCCTGGACCGCTACCGGTTCGTCGACGCGGCCCGCAAGGTCGTCGGCGTGGGCAGCGTCGGCACCCGCTGCTTCATCGTGCTGCTCGCCGGGCGGGACGCCGACGACCCGCTGTTCCTGCAGATCAAACAGGCGGGACGGTCCGTACTCGAAGAGCATCTGCCCAGCGGTCCGTACGTCCATCCCGGGCGCCGGGTCGTCGCGGGGCAGCGGCTGATGCAGGCCGCCGGCGACATCTTCCTCGGCTGGACGACCGGCCCCGAGGGTCGGGCGTTCTACTGGCGCCAACTGCACGACATGAAGGGGTCCGCGGACATCGCCGGCATGAGTCCGGGCGAGCTGCGTGCCTACGCCCGGCTGTGCGGCACCGCTCTGGCCCGCGCGCACGCCCGTTCCGGCGACCGCATCGCGATCGCCGCCTATCTCGGCGGCGCCGACACCTTCGACCGCGCCGTCGCGGAGTTCGCGCTGCGCTACACGGACCACAACGCCACCGACCACGCGGCACTGGGCGCGGCGGTGATGGCGGGCGTGGTCCCGGCGGCCCCCGGCGTGTGAGGCACCTGGTCCTGAACTCCCGCCGTCGTCAAGGCTGTTCAGGCGTCGGCGGCTGTCCGGACAGGGTCGCCGAGTCCAGTGAGGACGAGGTCCACGAGCCGCTGCCGGTCCTCGGGGTGGTCGCGGAACCAGAGGCCCAGCAGGTGATCGGCGTGGGGCAGCTCGAAGCGGGTGAAACGGGCGCGGGCGGTGAGCGCGTCCGCGACCGCCTCGGTCACGGCGGGCGGGATGACCGCGTCCACGGCGGGTACGGCGAGGATCGCCCGCCCCTCGTACGCCCGCAGTACGCCGAGCGCGGGGGCCTGTCGCCAGCTGTCCGGCGTGCGGATGATCCGGCTGAAGCGGCTCTCCGCCGCCCCGGTGCCGTCCTGCCGCGAGGTGCTCTCCGCGTCCTCGAACGGAACCGGCCAGGCCTCGGCGGCGTACACCGCGGGCGCGCACAGCACGAGCGCCACCGCGCGTTCCCCGTAGTGCCGCGCGAGATCGGCCACCGTCTGGCCGCTCATGCTGAACCCGACGAGGATCAGCGGGGCGCCCGCCGGAGCCGTCGCGTCGATGACCGACACGGCCTGCTCGAAACGCCGCCGAAGACTCAACTCGCCCAGCGTGCCCGTGCTTTCACCATGTCCGGAGAAGTCGAACGCGAGCCCCGCGCAGCCGCGGGCGGCGAAGTCGTCGAGCAGCGTGAGCAGTCGCTCCTTGCTGCCGGTGCCGGCGCCGTGCAGAAGGACGACGGTGGCCGCGCCGCCGCCGAGGTCGTCCCCGCCGCTGCGGACGCAGCTCAGTCGTTCACCGTCGTGGTCGTGCGCGAAGGGAGAGAGCATCCCCCCATTTACGCACGCCGGTCGCGCCGCTCCTGAGGTGGGTGCGGCGCGCGGACCGTCACCCGGGTGACGGGAGTGACGGGCGAAATCCCCTTCCGAAAAGGGTGGTTGACAGGACGGAACCGTCGGCTCAGGAGGAGGCGGGAGCGCCGCTCGCGTCCGGCTTGGTGGTGCTGACCGTCGGCGACGCGGCTCCGGCTCCGGAGGCGGCACCGGTTCCGGGCGTGGCCTCGGGGCCGGTTCCGGGTGTGGCCGCAGCACCCGCTTCCGGTGTGGCCGTCGCGTCCGTTGTCGCTGCGGCCGTACCGCCCGATTCCGGTGCCACGGTGCCGCCGGCCGTCTTCGCCCGTGCCGCGGCGACCGCGTGGCGCAGCGCGTCCTCCTGCTCCTGGCTCAACGAGGTCTGCACCAACTGGCCGCCGAACTCGGCGATCTGGGGGATCACCTTGTCCCCGGCCGCCTGCTTGACCAGAACGAACAGCGCGGCGGCGCCCGGCCGCAGGTTCTGGCTGAGATCCTTCATGAACTTGTCGTCGATCCCGGTGTCCGTCATCGCGCCACCGGCGGCACCGGCCGCCGCGCCCACCGCCGCGCCGAGCAGCGGGGCCAGGAAGAGCAGCCCGATCACCCCGCCCCACAGCGCGCCCCCGGCCGCGCCGACGGCCGTGTGGCTGACCGCCTGGTGCAGCTTGATCCTGCCGTCCTCGCTCCGCTCGACGACGACCGCGTCCTCCAGCTCGACGAGATGCTGCTTCGACAGCTCGAACAGTTTGTCGCGCACCTGACTCGCGGTCGCGACATCGTCGTAGGCGACGACGAACAGATTGCTCATGAGGGGCACCCCTTATGTCGATTCTGTTCGACTTTATAGCGATATGGGGTGGGGTGCAGTCGGGAGAAATCCAGATGCGTACGGGCGGTCACGCTCCCTACGCTGAAGGCGTGTTCCGGAGCGGCGGCACACCGGTTTCCGCCGGACGGGCATCAGTTCGCGGTCTCGGGGCTACTCTCTACGCACCGCCGGACGGCCGCCTCCCCCAGCGCCCCGTCGGCACATCCAGAAAGCCGTCAAGGCCTTTTCACTCACGCATGCAAGGAGTCCCGTCATGGGCACCTTGATCTTCTCCGCGACCGCGATCCTGGTCGTCATGGGTTTCTCCAACCACACCCTCTGGCTCGCGGCGATCGTCCTGCTCTTCCTGTACGTCCGCTACGGCCGCACCGGGGGGAGCGCGTCCGCCGCGGGGTCCCCGGGCCCCGCCGCACCGGGCTCGGGCGCAGCCGCGGGCCGCACGGACAACAACTACCGGGCGTACCGCGACCGGCGCGACCGCCAGGCCAGGTGGGAACGCCGCTACCGCCGCGAACGCCCCCTCCAGACGCGCCGCCAGGAACGCCAGAAGTAGCACTTCTGCGATCCTGACCCCGGTGTCGGGGCGTCACAGTCCCGGGGCACCCCAGATCGGGAACCAGCGGGCGAGGTCCTGCTCGATGCGCAGGTCGTCGACGAGCGCCGCCTTGATCTGGAGCTCCAGCGCGTTGTCGCGCCGCTCGCCCTCGTCGGCGAGCGGCGCGAAGGGGTAGAAAGTTCCTCGTTTATAGAGATAGACGAGGTCGAGCCGTCGCTGTCCGCTGTCCCGGAAACCCACCACGGAACAGAGCAGCTGGGGTCCGAAGCCGGTGCTCTCCAGGGAGGTGTTGACCGCGTGCAGATCGCTCACCAGCGCCGGCAGGTCGTCGGGCGCCCGGCGGGAGACGAGCCACGAGTATCCGTACTCGTCCTTGCTGAGTTCCACCGGGGAGCCCGTCCGCCCGGTGTCCGCGTCGAGCAGCGCCTGCGCCTCCTGGTGCGCCTCGGCGAAGGCCGCGCCCTCGACGGACGCGAAGCACACCGCGCCCGTGCCGGTCGGGACGAACCCGGCCGCCGCCTGGAGGGTCACGGCCGCGGACGGCAGCCCGAAGAGCTGGTCGAGATCGGGTACGGCGGGCTTGCTGCGGCCGAGCAGGATGTCCAGGAACCCCATGCGGTCAGACGGCCTCTCCGGGAGTCGGGGTGATCGCGTCAGGTACCGCGGGCTCGCCCAGCTCGGCGGAGATGCGGGCCAGTTGTTCGAGCCGCTGCTCCAGGCTCGGGTGGGTGGAGAAGAGGTTGGCGATGCCCGGCTGGGCGCCGAGCGCGGGTGTGAAGTAGAAGGCGTTGAAGGCCTGCGCGGTCCGCAGGTCCTTCGTCGGAATGCGACCGATGTCCCCGGTCACCTTGGTCAGCGCGGACGCCAGCGCCGAGGGCCGGCCGGTGAGCAGGGCCGCGGAACGGTCGGCGGCCAGCTCGCGGTACCGGGAGAGCGCCCTGATCAGCATGAAGCTGATGGCGTACACGGCCGCGGACACCGCCATCACCGCCATGAAGATGGCGACGGTGTTCTGGTCCTTGCGGCCCCGCCCGCCGAAGAGCTGCGAGTAGAACGCGAACCGCACGATCAGCCCGGCGAGCACCCCGAGGAAGGAGGCCACGGTGATCACGGCGACGTCCTTGTGCGCCACGTGCGACAGCTCGTGCGCGAGGACGCCCTCGAGTTCGTCGGGCTCCAGGCGGCGCAGCAGCCCGGTGGTCACGCACAGCACCGCGTGATCGGCGTTGCGTCCCGTGGCGAACGCGTTCGGCATGTCGATGTCCGACACGGCGACGAGCGGTTTGGGCATGTCGGCCACGGCGCACAGCCGGTCGACGACGCCGTGCAGCTGGGGATACTCCTCGCGCTCCACGATCCGCCCGTGCATGGCGTACAGCGCGATCCGGTCCGAGAACCAGTACTGAGCGATGAGCAGCCCGGCCGCGATCACCACGACCAGCACCCACGACTTCAGCAACACGATCAACGCGGCGACGAAGGCCACGTACAGCAATCCGAGCAGGAACAGCGTGACCGTCATCCGCACGGTCAGCTGCCGATCGTTCCGGAATCGGCTCTGCATCTCGCACCACCCCGCAGTCAGGCACTCGTCCCGCTATCCATTGTGCTCCTGCGGTTGCCCATGAACAGGTGCCGATCGGCCCCGCGGTGGGCAAAGAACTTCCCTGTCAAGAGCCACTTATTTATGCGCAGCGGACACGGGGAAAGCACACCGGCCGTGTCCCTCCCGGAGGAAGGGCACGGCCGGTGGTGTACGGCTGGAGCGACGGGCTAACACGTCAGTGGGTCGACGGGCTCACTCGTCGGCGGCGGGCCTACACGTCGAAGTAGAGCTCGAACTCGTGGGGGTGCGGACGCAGCTGGAGCGGCGCGATCTCGTTCGTGCGCTTGTAGTCGATCCACGTCTCGATCAGGTCGGACGTGAAGACGTCGCCCGCGAGCAGGAACTCGTGGTCGGCCTCCAGGCGGTCGAGGACGGCCGGGAGCGAGGTCGGGACCTGGGCGACGCCCGCGTGCTCCTCGGGAGCCAGCTCGTAGAGGTCCTTGTCGATCGGCTCGGCCGGCTCGATCTTGTTCTTGACGCCGTCCAGGCCGGCCATCAGCAGGGCCGAGAACGCCAGGTACGGGTTGCCGGAGGAGTCGGGCGCGCGGAACTCGACGCGCTTGGCCTTCGGGTTCGAGCCCGTGATCGGGATACGCATGGCCGCGGAGCGGTTGCGCTGCGAGTACACCAGGTTGACCGGGGCCTCGAAGCCGGGGACCAGGCGGTGATAGGAGTTCACCGTCGGGTTGGTGAAGGCGAGCAGCGACGGGGCGTGCTTGAGGATGCCGCCGATGTAGAAGCGGGCGGTGTCCGACAGACCCGCGTAGCCGGCCTCGTCGTAGAACAGCGGGTCGCCGTTGCTCCACAGGGACTGGTGGACGTGCATGCCCGAGCCGTTGTCACCGAAGATCGGCTTCGGCATGAAGGTCGCGGTCTTGCCGTTGCGCCAGGCGACGTTCTTCACGATGTACTTGAAGAGCTGGAGGTCGTCGGCCGCGGCGAGCAGCGTGTTGAACTTGTAGTTGATCTCGGCCTGGCCGGCCGTGCCCACCTCGTGGTGCTGGCGCTCGACCTGGAGGCCGGAGGCGGCCAGCTCCAGGGAGATCTCGGCACGCAGGTCGGCGAAGTGGTCGACCGGCGGGGTGGGGAAGTAGCCGCCCTTGTAGCGGACCTTGTAACCGCGGTTGTCCTCGACCGCACCGGTGTTCCAGGCGCCGGCCTCGGAGTCGATGTGGTAGAAGGCCTCGTTCTCGGAGGTCTTGAAGCGCACGCTGTCGAACACGTAGAACTCGGCCTCGGGACCGAAGTACGCGGTGTCGGCGATACCGGTCGACGTGAGGTAGGCCTCGGCCTTCTTGGCCACGTTGCGCGGGTCACGGGAGTACTGCTCGCCCGTGATCGGGTCGTGGATGAAGAAGTTGATGTTGACCGTCTTGTCGCGGCGGAAGGGGTCGACGCGCGCGGTGGACAGGTCGGCGCGGAGCGCCATGTCGGACTCGTGGATGGCCTGGAAGCCGCGGATGGAGGAGCCGTCGAACGCGAGCTCCTCGGTCGGGTCGAAGGCCTCGGCCGGGATCGTGAAGTGCTGCATCACACCCGGCAGGTCGCAGAAGCGGACATCGACGAACTTGACGCCCTCGTCCGAGATGTACTTCTTGGCCTCGTCGGCGTTCTGGAACATCCAGCTCCTCCTACTCCCGCCCACATTGGACCGGGGTGGTAGTTCGTTCGTGCGGCCAGTGCGGTGGCACACGCTGGAGCCGACCATAGGGACGGGGGATTTCTCAAGCGTGACCCATTTGTTTCGCCCAAGTTAACCGACCCGGGTCCTCCAGGCCCCTCCTGTCCGCATGGCAAAACGGGCCCAGTACCTTGGACGGGTGGACAACAGGCAAGCAATCGGATCGTGGCTCTCCGGTCCCCGCGCGGCGGCGGAGGAAGCCGGTGTCGACTTCGGATACCGGGGCGAACAGCTCGGTCTCCCGGAGCACGGACCCGGCTCGATCGCCCGCCCCGGCCGCCGTCTGGGCGCCCTCGCCGTCGACTGGGGCCTGTGCCTCTTGATCGCATACGGGCTCCTCACCGACGGCTACGGCCAGGCGACGGGCAACTGGGCCCTGCTCGTCTTCTTCGTTCTCGGCCTGCTCACGGTCGGTACCGTCGGCTTCACTCCGGGCAAGCGCCTGTTCGGCCTGCGTGTCGTCCCCGAGGGCGGCGGCCGGCTGAACCCGCTGCGGGTCCTGGTGCGCACCGCGCTCCTGTGCGTGGCCGTCCCGGCGCTGATCTGGGACCGCGACGGCCGCGGCCTGCACGACCGGCTGGCCCGCACGATCGAAGTCCGTATCTGACCTCGTACGCTCCGGGGACCCGGGGCGCAACGATCCTTCTACGCCGATGGGGCGCCCGGAGAATCTCCGGGCGCCCCATCGGCGTAGAACGTGGAACTGCGCGGTACCGCGCAGAGGTCGTAGCTGGAGGGTCAGCCCTTCGGGCCGCCGCGCGGCATCCGCATGCCCTTGGGCATCGGCCCCTTCGGCAGCGGCATGTTGCTCATCAGGTCGCCCATCGCGCGCAACCGGTCGTTGGTCGCGGTGACCTGAGGGCCGGCGAGCACGCGCGGCAGCTTCAGCATCGCCGTGCGGAGCTTCTTCAGCTCCACCTGGCCCTCGCCGGTGCCCACGAGAATGTCGTGCACCGGGACGTCCGCGACGATCCGCGCCATCTTCTTCTTCTCGGCGGCCAGCAGGCTCTTCACCCGGTTCGGGTTGCCCTCGGCGACCAGCACGATGCCGGCCTTGCCGACCGCGCGGTGCACGACGTCCTGGCTGCGGTTCATCGCCACCGCCGGGGTCGTGGTCCAGCCTCGGCCGATGTTGTCGAGCACCGCCGCGGCCGCGCCCGGCTGTCCCTCCATCTGCCCGAAGGCGGCCCGCTCGGCCCTGCGTCCGAAGACGATCGCCGTCGCGAGGAAGGCGAGCAGAAGCCCGAGGATGCCGAGATAGACCGGGTAACCGATCAAGAAGCCGATCGCGAGGAAGACACCGAGGGTGAGAATTCCGACAGCCGCGAGTACAAGACCGATCTTCGAATCGGCCTTGCGGGTCATTTTGTACGTCAGAGCGATCTGCTTGAGTCGCCCGGGGTTCGCAGCGTCCGCTGCGGGTTCCTTCCTCGCCATGCCACGAGTCTACGTGGCCCGGGAAGCGCCGACGACGGCAGTACCGGCGGTCGGGACCGCTGCACCGGGGGAGCGGCGGCCGGGAGTGCGTCGTTCAGGAGTGCGAGACGGATTCCAGCACGCGCTGCGCCTCGACGCGGTCCTTGGCACGGCGACGGTCCTCCAGGACGGAGGTCCAGGCGTTGCGGCGAGCGGTGCGCTGCCCGCTGCTCATGAGCAGCGACTCGACGGCACGGAGTGCATCGGTGAACGACGGAATCGCGGTGGCGCGTACGGGCGCGGCCTGCATGATGGAGGTCCCCCCTCGGGATCGGCGGCTCGGACGGGGCGGTGCGTGACGTAGGACCAGGGTCACTGACTGGTGTTACCAGGGCGTGACCGACCGGTCAAACACCAGTGAAGCCTTGATACGGCGGGTCCACTTCCTGACGCGGTCCGTATGGTGTCTCCAACTGCGCGGATGCCGCGGGGGATGTGAACGGCCCCTTGTGAATGCCGGGTCGCTTGTGCCCGGATTCACACAAAAGCGGTGGCACTCGGTGCCACCGCTTTCGTTTCGCAACGTGATCCGTTCGGCGTATCAGACCGCCTGCGAGGCGACGTACGCCCCACGCTTCTCCACGGCCATCTGGTAGAGGCGGCCGGCCCGGTACGAGGAGCGGACCAGCGGGCCCGACATGACGCCGGAGAAGCCGATCTCCTCGGCCTCCTCCTTGAGCTCCACGAACTCGTGCGGCTTGACCCAGCGCTCCACGGGGTGGTGACGCACGGAGGGGCGCAGGTACTGCGTGATCGTGATGAGCTCGCAGCCCGCGTCGTGCAGCTGCTGGAGCGCCTCGCTGACCTCCTCACGGGTCTCGCCCATGCCGAGGATCAGGTTCGATTTCGTGACCAGACCGTAGTCGCGGGCCTCGGTGATGACCTTCAGCGAGCGCTCGTAGCGGAAGCCCGGACGGATGCGCTTGAAGATCCGGGGGACCGTCTCGACGTTGTGCGCGAAGACCTCGGGGCGCGAGGAGAAGACCTCGGCGAGGTGCTCGGGCTCGGCGTTGAAGTCCGGGGCGAGCAGTTCGACCTTGGTGCGGCCGGCCTCGCGGCCCGCGGTCTGGGCGTGGATCTGGCGGACCGTCTCGGCGTACAGCCAGGCGCCGCCGTCCTCCAGGTCGTCGCGGGCGACGCCGGTGATGGTGGCGTAGTTCAGGTCCATCGTGACCACGGACTCACCGACACGGCGCGGCTCGTCGCGGTCCAGCGCCTCGGGCTTGCCGGTGTCGATCTGGCAGAAGTCGCAGCGCCGCGTGCACTGGTCCCCACCGATGAGGAAGGTGGCCTCGCGGTCTTCCCAGCATTCGTAGATGTTGGGGCAGCCCGCCTCCTGGCAGACCGTGTGCAGACCCTCGCTCTTCACGAGTGCCTGCATCTTCGTGTACTCGGGACCCATCTTCGCCCGGGTCTTGATCCACTCGGGCTTGCGCTCGATGGGGGTCTGGCTGTTCCGGACCTCCAGGCGCAGCATCTTGCGTCCGTCGGGTGCGACTGCGGACACATCGGCTCCCTGTAACTTCGATTCTTCGGCGTACACCAGGGTACGCCCGTGCGGTTCTCGGCCCCCGAGGTGGGCAACCTTCGGGAGCGGGGGTGCATTCCCGGGAGGTCCCCGCGGTGGGGGCGCGGCTTCTAGGCCGGTGCGTGTTCGACGACGCGCGGCTTCAGGTCCGCGTTCGCCAGGATGTCCCCGAGGTGCTTCTCGGCCACCGGGAGGACCTCGGCGATGGTCACGTCGCGGCCCAGCTCGCCCGCGAGGGAGGCGACCCCCGCGTCGCGGATGCCGCACGGGATGATCCGGTCGAACCAGGCGTTGTCCGGGTTCACGTTCAGGGCGAAGCCGTGCATGGTGACGCCCTTGGCGACGCGGATGCCGATCGCGGCGATCTTGCGGTCCTCGCGGCGCTGGCCCGCGTTGGACGGGGCGTACTCCGGGCCGTTGAGCCGCGGGTCGAACTCCTCGTCCTGCAGTCGCGGGTCGAAGTCGAGGGAGAGGCCCCCGAGCGTGGAGGACCGCTCGGCGGGGTCCTTGGTGTCACCGAGGATCCAGACGCCGCTGCGGCCCTCGACCCGGCTGGTCTCCAGGCCGAACTCCGCACACGTACGGATGAGCGCCTCTTCCAGACGGCGTACGTGTGCTACGACGTCCACCGGACGGGGGAGTTTCTGAATGGGGTAGCCGACCAGCTGGCCCGGACCGTGCCAGGTGATCTTGCCGCCGCGGTCCACGTCGATGACGGGCGTGCCGTCCAGGGGCCGCTCGTTGTCCGCCGTGCGCCGGCCCGCGGTGTAGACCGGCGGATGCTCCAGGAGCAGACAGGTGTCGGAAATCTCGTCCAGGAACCGGGCGGCGTGCACGCGACGCTGCTCGTCCCACGCCTCCTGGTACTCGACGGCCTCGGCACCGAATCCCATGCGGACGAACCGCAACTCACTCACGGCAAGCGCCTCCCTAGAAGCTTCCTCGGGCACGTGGTGGTCCCCGTGCGGGGCACGCGGAGGAACCTTTCGCCAGGTCCGTGGCGCGCCCACGCCACTGTACGTCCGACCGATCCGCGTCAGCCCGACAGCCAATCCTCACACGATCGGATGAATGAATGACGATGTGTGCGATGCCGTGCTCACGCTCCGCTACATTCGCGCCGTTCACGAGGCCATAAGGGCTGCTCACAGGCAATCCGGGCACGAGGAGTCCTCGGGGGAGGCGCAAGCACGTTCCACGCCGCCCCGAGGCCCCTTGGGGACCCGAAAGGCAGGAGACCGCACCGCAGATGACGGAACGACCCGCGCAGCGCACTCCCAATCGACAGCTCGCCGCGCTCATCGCAGAAGCGGGGTTCTCCAACGCAGGTCTCGCCCGTCGCGTGGACCAGCTCGGGCTCGAACACGGACTGGACCTGAGATACGACAAGACATCCGTGACCCGGTGGCTGCGGGGCCAGCAGCCCCGCGGGACCACCCCGGCGCTCATCGCCGAGGTCTTCACGCGCCGCCTCGGCCGGCGCCTGAGCGCGCAGGACCTCGGACTCGACGCCTGCGCACCCGTGTACGCGGGGCTGGAGTTCGCCGCGACCCCCGAGGAGGCCGTGGACATCGTCAGCGGCCTGTGGCGCAAGGACTCCGGCAGCCACGCCGAGCTCCGCAAGATCGCCTTCACCCCGGCCGGACTCGTCGTGCCCAGCCGGGACTGGCTGATCGGCCGGGCCGACGACCGGGTCGCCCGGGGAGAACAGCCCTCCCGGGTGCCCGCCCAGGGCCGCCCGGCGGTGCCCAAGGTCACGGCACCGCCCGAGCAGGGCGGACCCTCGTCCCGGCAGCGCGGCCGGACCGAGCGGGGCCCCGGCCAGCGGGTCAGCGGCGGGGACATCGCCGCGCTCCGCTCGGTCGGTGAACTCTTCCGCGCCCTCGACCACGCCTACGGCGGCGGCCACGCCCGCCAGGCGCTGGTCCGCTACCTGGAGCACGAGGCCGAGCCGATGCTGCGCGGCGCGTACGGGGAGCAGACCGGCCGGCACCTGTTCGCCGCCGCCGCCGACCTCACCCGGCTCGCCGGCTGGACGTCGTACGACATCGGCGCGCACGGGCTCGCGCAGCGGTACTTCGTCCAGGCGCTGCGACTGGCGCAGGCCGCGGGCGACCGGGTGTACGGCTCCTACGTGCTCATCACGATGAGCCGGCAGGCCGTCTACCTCGGGCACGGGCGCGAGGCCGTGCAACTCGCGCGGGTCGCCCAGCAGGGCCTCGGCTCGGGGGGTCCGCACGTCGTGCAGGCGCTGCTGCACGCCGTCGAGGCGCGCGGCCACGGGGTGCTCGGCGAGGTGCGGGCCTGCACGGCCTCCCTGGTCCGGGCCGAGCGGGCGCTGGAGACGTCCCGGACCGGCGACGAAGTCCCGCAGTGGGCCCGGTACTTCGACGAGGCGCAGCTCGCCGACGAGTTCGGGCACTGTCACCGGGACCTTCAGCAGTTCCGGGCCGCGGCGCAGCACGCCGAACGCTCGCTGCAACTGCGGGCGCCCGGCTACGCCCGCAGCAGGCTGTTCTGCCGGGTGGTGCTCGCCTCCGCACGGCTCGGGCTCGGAGAGCTCGACCAGGCCTGTCTGCTGGGCGCGGAGGCCGCGGGGCAGGCGGCGGAGATGCGGTCGGCACGGGCCGTGGAGTACGTACGGGACTTCGAGAAACGGCTCGAACCGTACCGGGACGCCGCACCGGTGCGCAGCTACCGGGACAAGGTGGCCGCGCTGAACTGAGCGGGAGGCGGGGGCGTCCCCGGTCTCCGGCCTGGGGTGCCGAAGACCGGGAAGCTCGATGCACTCGCCGGGAGAGGCGAGTCCGCCGCCCGCGGCGGGTCCCCGATCCGCTCCCGCCGGGCGGCCGGGCCACCCGGCGCGAGGGCGGCCAGACCGCCTTTCCCCGCCGGGATGGCCGGCCCTTCCGCCGGGTTCGGTCCCTTGCCCTGGGTGGCTGTCCTTGCCTGCCGGGGAGGCCGTCCCGTCCGCCGGTGGGTCCTCGGTCCGTCGGGCGGGAGGCCGGGCCACCCGGCGGGGTAGCCGGTGAGCGCGGTCCGCCCGCCGGGGGCTCGGTCCGTCCCTCCGCCGGTGCCCGGTCCTCCCGCCGCGACGGTTGGCCTGTTCGCCGACCGGGAGGCTCGCCCTCGGCTCCTCCCGAGCCGCGATCGTGGCTCCCTGCCGCCTGGCGGCCCGGCCTTCGGGCCTTCCGGCGGCCGGGAGCCCAGGAGCCCAGGAGTTCCGGAGCCAAGGAGCGCCGGGAGCCCGGGGTCAGGCGGCGGCGGACTCCAGGGGCTCCGCCAACGGGGCCGGGCGGACGTCCAGGTCGGTCAGGAGGGCGTGGGCGGCCCGCCGGGCGGAGTGCAGCGCGCCCTGCACCGTGCTGGTGTCCCGGTGGTCGCCGCACACGTACAGGCCCGCGAGCAGCCGTACCGGGCGGCGCGGATCGTGCGGTGGCGGCATCGCCGGGACCGCCTCGGGTTCGTGATGGACCGCCAGCAGTTCCCAGCGGTCCGTCGACGTGCCGTAGAGGCGGGCCAGTTGGGCGCGGACCGCCGCGTCCAGGTGGGCCGCGGCGGGCGGAGTGCCCAGCACGGTCGAGGAGATCAGGGCGCGGCCGGCGGGTGCCCGGGTGGGGTCGACCTGGCTGACGACCGCCGTGTGCGCCACCGGACCGCTCCGGTCGGCGTCCAGGAGCAACGCCGGTGCGGTGAGCGGGGGTTCGTCCGTGGTGTGGTGCAGGACGGTCACCGGATGGAAGGCGGGGACGTGCAGTCCGGGCAGGAACTCGGCGGCGGCGCGGGCGCCGGTCGCCAACAGGATGGCCCGGCAACGGAGTTCGCCGTGGTCCTTCGTCGTCACACGGGTCGTGGAGACGGCGGTGACCTCGACGCCCGTGTGCACGGTGCCGGGCGGAAGAGCGGCCGCGAGCAGCTCGGGGAGCGCGTCCGCGCCGCCCTCCGGCAGGCACAGCCGGCCCGTCGCGAAGGAGTGCAGTGCGAGGTCGGCGCAACGGCTCGACGTCTGGAGCTCCGGGTCGCACAGCAGGGCCGCCAGGAGGGGGCGCAGAAAGGTGTCGACCGTACGGGCCGGCAGGCCCCGGGCGGTCAACGCCCGCGCCGCGGTGAGATCCGGACGGGCGAGCAGACGCTCCGGCGGAGTGGAGGCGAGACGCGCGAGGGCTGTGCTGAGACGGGACTGGTCGAGGGGGCCGCCGAGCGGTACGGGGCGGGTGGTTCCGCGCGCGGGCCGGGGCAGCGGAAGCCGGGGGGCGCTCGCGAGGGCGCGCGCGGTGGTGAGTGCGCCCCTCGCGCTCCGGGGAGTGCCTGGCGCGCCCGCCTGGTGGCGGTGGCCGTCGCTGTGCAGGAGCACGCCCGGGGAGAACGGGCACAGGACCAGGGCGCCCAGGCCCGGGGTGTGGCGCAGTTCCGGGTACGAGGTGGACAGGAGCCGGCCGAGCCGGTCCAGCCGGAAGCCGTCGATTTTCTCCGTGGACATACGGCCGCCCACATGGGGGGCGGCCTCCAGGACGGTGGTCCTCAGCCCCGCCCCGGTCAGATGCCGTGCGGCCGCGAGACCGGCGACACCGGCTCCCACGACGACGACGTCCACGTCTTCCGCGATCTCCGCCATGTGCGTGGCTTGGCGTGCGGGCTCTAGCACGTGCCCCTCCTCGAGGTTGCGCGGCCGGTGGGGACGTCATGCCCCCAACACGCTTGTGGGATACCCGAGTTCGGATCGAGGGTGCGAGGTGCGGACGCAAGGGGGAAGTCGCGCGGCGGCCGTGCACGGGAGCATGGGGGGTGCATGTACCTGCCCGGCGGGGGTGGTTGGACCCGCCGGAGGCGCGGAACACGGCACCCCGATGGGGGGGGGAATGCCGGGAGACGGCGGCCTTTCCGGGGGCGGTCACCCGTGAGGGGGCGGGGCGCCCCCGGATGCAGCGGGATCCGCCGGGGGTGCGGAACACCGCGGGGCGTCGGCGCTCCGGTGGGGGTGGAACGCCGGGAGGCGGCGCACTTGCCGGGGGCGGTCACCCGTCTTGGGCGTAGCACCCGGAGACGGGAGGCCTCCCGGGGGCGGGGCATTCGGAGGCGGTGGGACCCGCGTTGGCGGGCGTCCGTCCGGGGCCGGAGCACCCGGAGGCGGCGGGGGCCGCCGGGGCGGGGCGCCCGCGGAGGTGCTCCGGGCCTCCGGAGAGGTCCCCTGTCAGTCCAGGGTCGCTCGCAGTGCTCCCTCGATCGAGGGGAACGCGAAGGTGAAGCCTGATTCCAGGAGGCGGGTGGGCAGGACGCGCTGGCTGCCCAGGATGTCCTCGGCCATGTCTCCGAGGGCGAGGCGCAGGAGCGGGGCGGGGGCGCTGACGAGGGTCGGGCGGCGCAGGACGCGGCCCATGGCCTCGGTGATCTCGCCGTTGGTGAGCGGGTCGGGGGCGGTCAGGTTCACCGGCCCGGACAGCGACTCCGTGTCGATCAGATACCGGATCGCGGCCACCTCGTCGTGCAGCGCGATGTAGCTCCAGTACTGGCGTCCGTTCCCCATCCGCCCCCCGACGCCCGCCCGGAACAGCGGGATCAGCCGGGCCCAGGCCCCGCCCTCGCGGGCCACCACGAGCCCGGTCCTGGGCAGCACCGTACGCACTCCCGCCTCCTGCGCGGGAGCCGTCGCCTCCTCCCACTCCACGCAGACGGAGGGCAGAAACCCGTCCCCGGGCGGCGCCGACTCGTCCACCGCACGGCCGTCCGTGTCGCCGTAGAACCCGATCGCGCTGCCGTTGACGAAGACCCGCGGTGGTTCGTCGAGCGAGGCCACCGCCTCCGCGAGCGTCGCCGTCCCTAGCACCCGGCTGTCCCGGATCATCCGCTTGTACGTCCGCGTCCAGGGCCGCCCCGCGACGGGGGCCCCCGCCAGATTGACCACCGCGGCACACCCGATGAGCCCCACCGCGTCGATCCGCTGCCGCTGCGGATCCCAACGGACCTCGTTGGGCGAGCGCGGCTCACGGCGCACGAGCCGGACCACCTCGTGCCCCTCGGCGCTCAGGGAGCGCGCCAGCGCGGAGCCGATCAGGCCGGACGCGCCGGCGATCACGATGCGGGAACCCGGGGGCAGCGGTGATTCGGTCATGGGTCCATCCTGCCCGCGCCGCGGCGGACTTCACGGAACGGGCGCCAGCGCGGCGGCCGTACAGTGACCGGTATGTCAGCTGCTCCGCGGATACGCACCGCCACCCTCGACGACGAGGACGCGCTCGGCCGGCTCGACCGTGACACCTGGTCCACGCTGCACGCCGTCATGCCGCGCCCCCGGCCGCCGTACGAACCCTTCTACAGTGGGCGGTTCGGTCCCCGGGATCATTTCGTCGCCGAGCTCGACGACCGGCTCGTGGGGTACATCCGGCTGGGCTTCCCGACCCCGCTCGCCTCCAACGCGCACGTCCGGCAGATTCTCGGACTCGCCGTCGCCGACGAGGCCCGCGGCGCCGGAGTGGGCCGCGCGCTGCTGCGGGCGGTGCGGGAGGAGGCCCGCCGCCAGGGCGCCCGGCGCATCACGCTGCGCGTGCTCGGCCACAACACCCCGGCGCGCAGGCTGTACGAGTCCGAGGGGTTCGTCGTCGAGGGGATTCTGCCCGGGGAGTTCCTGCTGGACGGCGTGTACGTGGACGACGTCCTGATGGGGCGCCCGCTCTGATCAGTTCTCGCCGTCGGTGGGCAACGGGCGCGGGCCGCCCATGAGATGACGCAGACAGCGGACCGCCAGGTCGGCGGGCGAACCCGGTCCGTCGGCCGCCGCGTCCGTGGCCGCCCAGGTCTCCAGGGCGATCCGGATCGCGTCCGTGGCCGCGGCGGCGGTCAGCCGGGTCTCCAGCGGGTCCGCACCGGTGCCCGCCAGCCGGGCGACCACCGGGATCAGGCGCTCCTCCGACTCCTGGTTCACCCGGTACCAGACCGCGCGCAGCGCCGGATCGTCGACGGCCGCCCGCAGCAGCGTACGGGTCTGCTCCAGCCTCTCGGCCGCGTGCGCGTCCGGGGCGGACAGGGCGTCCTCGATCGCCGACTCCAGGGCCTTCGGCAGCGCCGTGCCCGGTTCCGTCGCCGCGAGCAGGGCCCGCCAGTGGTCGCCGCCGGCGGCGAGCAGCGGGCCCACGGCGTCCTGCTTGTTGCGGAAGTAGCGGTAGAAGGTGCGCAGCGCCACCCCGGCCCGGCGGGCGATGTCCTCCGCCGTGGTGCCGTCCGGACCGTACTCCGTGAAGAGCTCCGCGGCCGCGCGTGCGATGTCGAGCTGGGTCGCCGCCTTGCGGCGCTCGGTCAGCGAAAGTGCGGGGGCTTCGGGCGCGGGGGCCGGCTGGCTGCTCACGGGGAAAGCGTACGCCGGGAGAGGGGTGGGGGGCATGTTTCGCCGACGCGGCAAAGCGTGCCACATGGGTGGGTCGCGGATGCCGCACGGCCGGAGGCCCATGGTGAGACGACCGTGCTCCCGAGCCGTAGGCAGCCCGTGCTCCCGAGCTGGGCCGGGCGGGCTGTGCTTGCTCCCCGAGCCGGGGGCAGCCCGTGTTTCCGGGCCGGACCGGGCCGTGCTTGCTCCCCGAGCCGGAGGCAGCCCGTGTTTCCGGGCCGGGCTGGGCCGTGGTTGCTCCCCGAGCCGGGGGCAGCCCGTGCTTCCGGGCCGGGCTGGGCCGTGGTTGCTCCCCGAGCCGGGGACAGCCCGTGTTTCCGGGCCGGGCCGGCCGTGCTTGCTCCCCGACCGGGGCAGGCCGTGCTTCCCGGCCGGGGTCGGGACTGAGCCGGCGTCAGGGCTCGGCCGGTGTCAGGAGGTGACGAGGTCGCCCGTGTCGACGCGGGCCGTGGCGTGTGCCGCCTTGTGGGCGTCGCCCGCGACCTCGTGCGCCGTCAGGACGTACCCCGTCTCGCTGTCGGAGGTCGAACGGGCGAAGACCACGCCGTACACCTTGCCGTCGGTGGTGAGGAGCGGACCGCCGGAGTTGCCAGGACGGACGGTCGAGCGGATCGAGTAGATCTCGCGGGTGACCGTGCCGGAGTTGTAGATGTTCTGCCCCGTCGCGTTGATGCGGTTCGCGACCGTGGCCGCCTGGAGGTCGAGGCCGCCGTCCTGCGGGTAGCCCGCGACCACCGCGGAGTCGCCGCGCGAGGCGACTCCGTCGAAGTGGATGACGGGGGCCCGCAGACCCGGCACGTACAGGACGGCGACGTCCTTCTGCGGATCGAAGAGCACGACCCGCGCCTGGTAGGGGTGGCTGACCCCGCCCACCCGCACGGTCGGCCGGTCGATGCCCGCCACCACGTGCGCGTTGGTCATCACGTGCCGGGAGGCGTAGACGAAGCCGCTGCCCTCCCGGCCCTGGTTGCCCGAGACGCCCTCGACCTTCACGGTGCTCAGTTTCGCGGCGTTCGTCGCGGACGGCGTCACGCTGTCCCCGGAGGGCTTGGCGACACCGGCCGTCGGTTCGTTCTCGAACGGGTTGAAGACCTGCGGGAAGCCCGCCTCCGTGAGCGCCGAGGTCGCACGCGAGAACCAGGTCGGAGTCGTCTCCGGCATCGTCTTCTGCACGGCGCCCAGCAGCGCCGAGTTGCGGATCGACTGTGTCACCACCGTCGACGAGGACGCGCCGAGGACGCTCGCCGCCACCCAGGCCACCAGCAGCACGGCCAGCGTGTTCGCCGCGGCTCCGCCGATCCCGTCGGCCACCCGCAACGGCCCCTCGTCCAGCTCGCGGCGCAGCTTCAGCGCCAGCCGCCCGGCCAGCTCGTGACCCACCACGGCGGGCACCAGCACCGTGAGCACCGCCGTCACCGTCGCCGCCGGTGTCCCCGCGGTGACCAGCTCCATCATCCAGGGAAGCACCCATACGCCGATGACGGCACCGCCCACGAAACCGGCCAGCGAGACACAGCCGGCCACCAGGCCACGGCGGTACCCGGACGCCGCGTAGACCAGGATCACCAGCATCAGCAGGAGGTCGAGCACGTCCACGGAGCCGCCTTTCTCTAGGGCCCCTTAGTACGCGTCGGGCGGGCCCAGTGATCAGCCACGCGCGTTCGGTGCCGCGGAAGACGGCCACACACCCGTGGACCTGTAGAAACGTCCCGGGTACGTCCGATGGTTCCACCAGGTGGCACACCACACATCGCGGCCCGCGCGGATCCGGGTCAGGGTGGCTCCATGCGTGTCTTCCGGAAGCCGCGGGGGCCTCGAATACGGAGCGGGGAGCAAGCGTCCCGCCCCGCGCGTCATGGGCGCCGCGGACGCCCGGCGCCCCGAGCCCGCGAGGTTCGCACAGGGGCGGAGCGAGATCCGCGCGCCCCTCTGTCGTCCGGTGTGCGCCGGTGTGCGCCGGTGGGGCTGCCGCGACGGGTCCTTCTCCTCCTCGGGTGCGTACCCGGCCTGCTCGCCGCCTTGGCGCTGGTGATGTGCGTGGCCGGGGTCGACCACACGGCGGCCCGCGCGGCCGCCCCGCCCCCGGTCGCGGCCCGGCTCACCGTGCCCCACCCCGTCGCCCGGCCGGTCATCGTGCCGCGCTCGAAGTGGCTCGACGCCGCGAGCACGCGCAAGCAGCCGCCGCCCCGCTACGACGACCGTGTCGTCGCGGTCTTCATCCACCACACGGACTCGCCGAACGGCTACGACTGCGCCGACGTGCCCCGCATCATCCGCGACGTCTACGCGGGCCAGACCGGCGCCAAACAGTGGGACGACATCGGCTACAACTTCCTCGTCGACCGCTGCGGCACGATCTACGAGGGCCGCGCGGGCGGTGTCGACCGGCCCGTCACAGGGGCGCACACGCAGGGCTTCAACCATCGCTCCGCCGGGATCGCCGCGATCGGCACCTTCACGGCGGGAGCACCGGTGCCGAGGGCGATGACCGACGCGATCGCCCGTCTCACGGCCTGGAAACTCGGGCTCGGCCGCGTCGACCCCCGGGGCACGGTCCGCCTCGTCTCCAGCAACAGCCTCAGCCGTTACGCGGCGGGCACCGCCGCCGTGCTCTCCACCGTCTCCGGCCACAACGCCGCCTTCATGACCAACTGCCCCGGCGCGGCCCTCACCGCCCGCCTCCCCGAGATCCGCGCCCTGGCGGCCCGCTACCAGGGCCGCTGACCGCCCGTCCGAACCCCGCGCGACAGTCACAGGTACGCCCCCGGCCGCTCACAGACTCCCCAGAGCCGTGCGCCCTACGGTCGCCGTACGCACTGACCGGAAGTGGGGAATCATGAGGATCAGTCGGACGGAGCCCGCGAGCCGCGCGGGGAGCGGGGCGCACGCGAGGCGCATCGCGGGCGCGCAGGACGCGGGGAACGCGCACCCGGCCGACGGCCGGGTGAAGGCCGTGCGTGGCCCGTGGGCGGTTGTCTGCGCGATGGCGACGGTCGTGCTGGGCCCGGCGGCGGTCACGGCGTCCGCGCTCGACCAGGCCAACGCGGCCCCGATGCACCACACGGTGCGCGCCGAACAGCCGCAGGCGTACATCCCCTCGGACCTCGGCCGACGGCGGACCGCGGCCTAGTGCTGCAACGGCAGTACCAGGGCCTGCCTGACAATTCCCGCCGGGCCCGTCAGTCCTCCCGGAACCGCTCCCACAACTTGGGGTAGCGCTCCGCGATGACCGACTCGTTCTCGAAGTCGAGCGGAGTGCCCTCGGGCTCTCCGGCCGCGGCCGGGATGCCCAGCGCGGGCGCGACGGCACCGGTCAGCTGCTCGTAGGCCTCGTCGGCCGCGTAGCCCAGCTCCTCGCCGTCCCCGTCGATCTCCTCGTCGAAGTCCTCCAGGAGCTCGGCGAGCGTGTCGGGGTCGTGCATCGCGCCCTCGAAGACCTCCCGGCCCTGGCCGATCAGCCAGCACCGGAAGAAGTCGAAGGCGTCGTCGCTGGCCCCGTCGAGCAGCACCCAGGCGGCGCCCCACAGATCCCAGCGGTAGGCGCGGTTGTAGCGCGACTCGAAGTGCCGGGCGAAGTCCAGGACGGAGATCGGGTCCAACTGGACGAGCCGCTCGACGAGCAGGTCGGCCTGTTCCTCGGGGTCGCCCTCGGCAGTCTCGCGGGTCGCGTCCACCAGCTGCCAGAACTCCGTCTCGTCCATCACGGGTCCAGCATCGGGCCTGGGCGGGAGGGACGCACGTGGAGTGGCGCAGATTGTTATGCATGCACATGCCGAAGGTAAAACCGCCGGGTTCGTACGGATTTCAATCGGCCGGCGCGGAGGGACCTCACGGGGTCCGCGATCACGGGCGGAGCGCCGCCGATCCGGCCGCGATCACCGGTAGAGCGAGGCCGATCCGGCCGCGTCCTCCGCGCACCGCTCCCGCAGAAGCGCCGGAGCCAGCACTTCCACCTCGGGCCCGAGCCCCCGCAGCTGTATGCGGGCGACCTCCTCCGACTCGACCGGGAGCGTGAGAGTCACCCAGCCCTGTCCGTCGGGGGCACCGGACGTGCCGAGCCCCTCCTTCGCGGACACGGGATCAAGGACGTACGGCAGCTGTCGTACGCCCTCCGGGGACAGCCGTACGACGACCTCGGACCGCAGGACGGACCGGGCGAACTCCTCCGCCCGCTCCTCCCAGAACGCGGGCAGGTCGAACCCGTCGTCCCGGCGGAACCGCTCCGCACCGATGTCGACGGCGGTGAACCGGTCGATCCGGTACACCCGGAAGGCCGCAGCGTCCGCGACCCGTGCACACAGGTACCAGACGCCCGCCTTCAGGACGAGCCCGTACGGTTCGAGCGTCCGCTCCACCTCGGACTCGCCCCGCCGGTAGCGCGCGAGGACCGGGCGGTCGTCCCACACCGCGTCCGCGACGGAGGGCAGCAGCTCCGGCGTCCGCGGCTCGCTGAACCAGGCGGGCGCGTCCAGATGGAACCGCTGCGCCGCCGTGCGCGAGGCGTCCCGCACGGAGGGCAGCAGCGCCGCCGACACCTTGAGCCGGGCCGCCGACGCGGTGTCCTGAAGGCCCATCTCGCGCAGCGCCCCCGGCACCCCGCTCAGGAACAGCGCCTCCGCCTCGCTCCGCGCCAGCCCCGTCAGTCGTGTCCGGTACCCGCCGACCAGGCGGTAGCCCCCCGCCCGCCCCCGGTCCGCGTACACCGGGACCCCCGCCTCCGACAGCGCCTGCGCGTCCCGCGTGATCGTGCGCTCGGAGACCTCCAGCTCCCGCGCCAGCTCGGCGGCGGTCATCGAGGCGCGGGCCTGGAGCAGCAGCACCATCTTGATCAGACGAGCAGCACGCATGTGTTCATGATGCCGGGCACCACTGACAACGCGGAGACGGGCCGGCCGACCTCGCGAGGCCGCCGCGCGAGGGCGCCTCGCAGACCACCGCGCAACGCCGCCGGGAAAACCGAGAAGGGGCACGGCGACCGCCGTACCCCTTCTCCGCGTTCAACCCCCGTGCACTACAGGCCGTAGCGCTCCCGGGCCTCCTTCACCGCGGACGCCTTGACCTCACCGCGGCGGGCGAGCTGCGCCAGCGCCGCGACGACGATCGACTGCGCGTCCACGCCGAAGTGACGGCGGGCCGCCGCACGGGTGTCGGAGAGGCCGAAGCCGTCGGCACCGAGCGAGGACCAGTCCTGCTCGACCCACTGCGCGATCTGGTCCGGGACCTGGCGCATGTAGTCGGAGACCGCGAGCACCGGGCCCTCGGCGCCCTGCAGCGCCTGGCGGACGAACGGCACCCGCTCCTCGCCGCGCAGCAGGGCCGCGTCGGCCTCCAGCGCGTCGCGGCGCAGCTCGGTCCAGGAGGTCGCGGACCACACGTCGGCGGCCACGCCCCACTCCTCGGCGAGCAGCTTCTGGGCCTCGAGGGTCCAGTGGATCGCCGTGCCGGAGCCGAGGAGCTGGATCCGCGGAGCGTTCGCCGCCGCCACGTTCAGGCCCGCCGACTCCGACGTGTTGAAGCGGTACAGGCCCTTGAGGATGCCCTCGTCGATACCGAGACCGGCCGGCTTGGCGGGCTGCGGCATCGGCTCGTTGTAGACGGTCAGGTAGTAGAAGACGTCCGAGTCCTCGCCCGGGGCCGCCTCGCCGTACATCCGGCGCAGACCGTCCTTGACGATCGCCGCGATCTCGTACGCGAACGCCGGGTCGTAGGACAGGGCCGCCGGGTTGGTCGCCGCGATGACGGGGGAGTGGCCGTCGGCGTGCTGCAGGCCCTCACCGGTCAGGGTCGTACGACCGGCGGTGGCACCGACCAGGAAGCCGCGGCCGAGCTGGTCGCCGAGCTGCCACATCTGGTCGGCGGTGCGCTGCCAGCCGAACATCGAGTAGAAGATGTAGAAGGGGATCATCGCTTCGCCGTGCGTGGAGTACGCGGTGGACGCGGCGATGAAGTCCGCCATGGAACCGGCCTCGGTGATCCCCTCGTTGAGGATCTGGCCGTCCTTGGCCTCCTTGTAGTACATCAGCTGGTCGCGGTCGACCGGCTCGTACGTCTGGCCCTTGGGCGAGTAGATGCCGAGGGACGGGAAGAGCGACTCCATACCGAAGGTACGGGCCTCGTCCGGGACGATCGGCACCCAGCGCCGGCCGGTCTGCTTGTCGCGGACCAGGTCCTTGACCAGCCGGACGAACGCCATCGTCGTCGCCAGGTTCTGGGTGCCGGAGCCCTTGTCGAAGGACGCGAACGTCTTGTCGGCGGGGGCCGGCAGCGGGGCCAGGGCGTGCGTGCGGCGGGCCGGGGCCGGGCCGCCGAGGGCCGCGCGGCGCTCCTGGAGGTAACGGACCTCGGGAGAGTCGGCGCCCGGGTGGCCGTAGGGCACCACGCCGTCGACGAACTGGCTGTCGGAGATGGGCAGTTCGAGCAGATCACGCATCTGCTTGAACTCGTCCGTCGACAGCTTCTTCATCTGGTGGTTGGCGTTCTTCGACGCGAAGCCCTCGCCGAGGGTGTGGCCCTTGACTGTCTGGGCCAGGATCACCGTCGGCGCGCCCTTGTGGGAGAGGGCGGCGCGGTAGGCCGCGTACACCTTGCGCGCCTCGTGGCCACCGCGGGAGAGGTGGAAGCACTCGAGGATCTTGTCGTCGCTCAGCAGCTTCGCCATCTCGACGAGCGCCGGGTCGGCGCCGAAGAAGTCCTGGCGGATGTAGGCGGCGTCGCGGGTCTGGTACGTCTGCACCTGCGCGTCGGGTACCTGGCGCAGGCGGCGGACGAGCGCGCCCGTGGTGTCGAGCCGGAACAGCTCGTCCCAGGCGTTGCCCCACAGCGACTTCACGACGTTCCAGCCGGCGCCGCGGAACTGGGCCTCCAGCTCCTGCACGATCTTGAAGTTCGCGCGCACCGGGCCGTCGAGGCGCTGCAGGTTGCAGTTGATGACGAAGGTCAGGTTGTCGAGACCCTCGCGGGCGGCGAGTGCGAGTGCCGCCGTCGACTCCGGCTCGTCCATCTCGCCGTCACCGAGGAACGCCCATACGTGGGACGCCGAGACGTCCTTGATGGCGCGGTTGGTGAGGTAGCGGTTGAAGCGGGCCTGGTAGATCGCCGACAGCGGGCCGAGGCCCATGGAGACGGTCGGGAACTCCCACAGCCAGGGCAGCCGGCGCGGGTGCGGGTACGACGGGAGACCGCTGCCGCCCGCCTCCTGGCGGAATTTGTCCAGGTGGTGCTCGCTCAGACGCCCGTCGAGGAACGCTCGGGCGTAGATGCCGGGGGAGGCGTGGCCCTGGATGTAGAGCTGGTCGCCGGACCCGTCACCCTCCTTGCCCTTGAAGAAGTGGTTGAAGCCGGTCTCGTAGAGCCAGGCCGCGGAGGCGAAGGTGGCGATGTGGCCGCCGACGCCGTGCTTCGCGCCCCGGGTCACGATCGCGGCCGCGTTCCAGCGGTTCCACGCGGTGATCCTGGCTTCCATCGCCTCGTCGCCGTCCACGGTGGGCTCGGCGGCGGTGGGGATGGTGTTGACGTAGTCGGTCTCGAGCAGCTTGGGCAGCGCGAGGCCGTTGCCCTCGGCGCGCTCCAGCGTGCGGCGCATCAGGTACGCGGCACGGTGCGGCCCGGCCGCCTGGGTGACGGCGTCCAGGGAGGCCTGCCACTCGGCGGTCTCCTCGGGGTCGCGGTCCGGGAGCTGGTCGAGCTCGCTCGGCTGGATTGCGGTGGGGTCGGTCATTGCGCCGCCTTCCGGATGCGGAGGGGGGTTCCCTCATCGGCAAGGGGTGTTCGGGGGTGCCCTTGGTCTATGGCAGGACAGGGCGGAGGGCTCTTGTAGGAGCCCGTCGGTGACTGTAACTCCCTGATCGATGATCGATCAAAGGATTCCGAGGGAAATTCTCCTCAGATCGGAAAGTCGGCACGGGGTGCCTTGAAGCCAGGCACCGGGTGCCTTGAAAATCGACGGTTCTCGCAGGTGGGAGCACGCTTGAGCGCGGGTGTGCTCCCCTGCGCCGGTGCCGTCCGGCCGTCCCTCACGGGCGAGGGGCGCAGCCGAGGACATGGGCCTTCACGAGGTCGGCGATCAGTGGATCGCGCCGCCGGAAGGCGTCCACGAGGGCTTCGTGCTCCTCCGCGTACGACTGCTGCACGGTTCCGAGCCAGCGGATGGACAGGGCCGTGAAGACCTCGATACCCAGGCCCTCCCAGGTGTGCAGGAGGACGGAGTTCCCGGCCGCCCTGACCAGCTCGCGGTGGAACCCCACGGTGTGCCGCACCTGACCGGTCCCGTCCGCCAGCCGGTCGGCCTCGTACAGCGCCGTCACATGCGGTTCCAGCGCCGAGCAGTCCTCGGCCAGCCGATCGGCCGCCAGCTCCGCCGCGATGGCCTCCAGACCGGCTCGGACGGGGTAGCTCTCCTCCAGGTCGGCGGCCGTCAGATTCCGCACCCGGACGCCCTTGTTCGGCGCCGACTCGATCAGCCGCAGCGACTCCAGCTCGCGCAGCGCCTCCCTGACCGGGGTCTGGCTGACCTCCAGCTCGGTGGCGATCCGGCGCTCCACGATCCGCTCGCCCGGCTTCCAGCGCCCGCTGACGATCCCCTCCACGATGTGCTCGCGGATCTGTTCGCGCAGCGAGTGGACGACGGGCGCGGTCATGAAGGCTCCTTCGGGAGGGCGTTTGACCTTTAGACAATAAGGCCGTGCCCCGGTCGGTGAGGGGTGCATGGCGGCGCTTTCCCGCAGGTGAGACGAGACTTACACGCTGTCAGAGTGTTCCCGTCCGTACGGGCTCGTACCGGGTGAAGTCCGGATTCGTGCCGTCGATGTGACCGTCGAACACGGTGCCCGGCGGAAGAACGGCGCACCGGGAACCCGGCCCCCGCACAAACACGGCACCCCCGCCCGGAGGTCCGGACGGGGGTGCCGTGTCAGCGTGCGAGCGGTGCGGGTTACAGGCCGAGCTCGACCTCGAACTCGCCCGCCTCCAGGATCGCCTTGACCGCGGTCAGGTAACGGGCCGCGTCGGCGCCGTCCACCAGTCGGTGGTCGTAGGACAGCGTCAGGTAGGTCATGTCGCGGACGCCGATGACGGTGCCCTCTTCCGTCTCGATGACGGCCGGACGCTTGACCGTGGCGCCGATGCCCAGGATCGCGACCTGGTTCGGCGGCACGATGATCGTGTCGAAGAGCGCGCCGCGCGAGCCGGTGTTGGAGATGGTGAAGGTCGCGCCGGACAGCTCGTCCGGGGTGATCTTGTTCGCCCGGACCTTGCCCGCCAGGTCGGCGGTCGCCTTCGAGATACCGGCGATGTTCAGGTCGCCCGCGCGCTTGATGACCGGGGTCATCAGGCCCTTCTCCGAGTCCACCGCGATACCGATGTTCTCGGTGTCGAAGTAGGTGATCGTGCCCTCGTCCACGTTGATCCGGGCGTTGACGGCCGGGTGGGCCTTCAGCGCCTGGGCCGCCGCCTTCACGAAGAACGGCATCGGGGAGAGCTTGACGCCCTCGCGGGCCGCGAAGGAGTCCTTCGCCTGCGCGCGGAGCTTCATCAGGCGGGTGATGTCGACCTCGACGACCGAGGACAGCTGCGCCTGCTCGTGCAGGGCCTTCACCATGTTGTCGCCGATGACCTTGCGGATGCGGGTCATCTTGACGGTCTGGCCGCGCAGCGGGGAGGACTCCAGGACCGGCGCCTTCTTGGCGGAGGCGGCCGGAGCGGAAGCGGCCGGTGCCGGAGCGGCGGCCGCGGCCTTCGCGGCCTCGGCGGCCGCGACGACGTCCTGCTTGCGGATACGACCGCCGACGCCGGTGCCCTTGACGACGGCCAGGTCGACACCGTTCTCGGCGGCGAGCTTGCGCACCAGCGGGGTCACGTACGCACCGTCGTCACCGGCGGGCGCGGCGGGCGCCGGAGCCGGGGCGACGGGGGCGGGCGCGGCCACCGGCGCGGCCACCGGCGCGGGCGCCGGCGCCGGAGCGGCGGGCGCGACCGGGGCGGCCGGCTGGACCGGAGCGGGGGCGGCCGCGGCCGGGGCAGCGGGGGCCGGAACCGGGGCGGCGGGGGCGGCCGGAGCCGGCGCGGGGGCCGCCGGAGCGGCCGGCGCGGCAGCGGCCGGAGCCGCACCCGGAGCGCCGATGACGGCCAGCTTGGCGCCGACCTCAGCGGTCTCGTCCTCGCCGACGACGATCTCCAGCAGCACGCCGGCGACCGGCGCGGGGATCTCGGTGTCGACCTTGTCCGTGGAGACCTCGAGCAGCGGCTCGTCCTCCGCGACCTCCTCGCCGACCTGCTTCAGCCAGCGGGTGACGGTGCCCTCGGTGACCGACTCGCCCAGCGCGGGCAGCACGACGTCGGTTCCGGAGGCGCCACCGGCCGGAGCGGCGGGGGCGGCGGCGGGAGCGGCCGGGGCCGCGGCGACCGGGGCGGGAGCGGCCGGAGCGGCGGCCGGGGCCGGAGCCTCGGCGGCGGGAGCCGGGGCGGCGGCGGGCGCGCCCGTGCCGTCGTCGATGACGGCCAGCTCGGCGCCGACCTCGACGGTCTCGTCCTCGGCGACCTTGATGGACGCCAGGATGCCGGCGGCGGGAGAGGGGATCTCGGTGTCGACCTTGTCCGTCGACACCTCGAGCAGCGGCTCGTCGGCCTCGACGCGCTCGCCCTCGGCCTTCAGCCAGCGGGTGACAGTGCCCTCGGTGACGCTCTCACCGAGTGCCGGAAGGGTTACGGAAACCGGCATGGTTTCTGTTGCTCCTTATTGGGGTCTCCCCTGCTCGATCGGAATCGAGAGCGAGGGGAAGTGCGGAAGTCTGTGGTCGTCGTCGCGCCTGCTCGACGCGGGGACTGGGTACAGCCGGCGGCCGGCAGGACCGGCCGGGGCTGATCAGTCGTGCGCGTGCAGCGGCTTGCCCGCGAGGGCGAGGTGGGCCTCGCCGAGCGCCTCGTTCTGCGTCGGGTGGGCGTGGATGAGCTGAGCGACCTCGGCGGGCAGCGCTTCCCAGTTGTAGATCAGCTGGGCTTCGCCGACCTGCTCGCCCATGCGGTCGCCGACCATGTGGACGCCGACCACGGCACCGTCCTTCACCTGGACGAGCTTGATCTCGCCCGAGGTGTTGAGGATCTTGCTCTTGCCGTTGCCCGCGAGGCTGTACTTCAGGGCGACGACCTTGTCCGCACCGTAGATCTCCTTGGCCTTGGCCTCGGTGATACCCACGGAGGCGACCTCGGGGTGGCAGTACGTCACGCGGGGGACGCCGTCGTAGTCGATCGGAACGGTCTTCAGACCGGCCAGCCGCTCGGCGACCAGCATGCCCTCGGCGAAGCCGACGTGCGCGAGCTGGAGCGTCGGGACGAGGTCGCCGACGGCCGAGATGGTCGGGACGTTCGTGCGCATGTACTCGTCGACCAGGACGTAGCCGCGGTCCATCGCGACGCCCTGCTCCTCGTAGCCGAGACCGGCCGAGACCGGGCCGCGGCCGACGGCGACGAGCAGGAGCTCGGCTTCGAACTCCTTGCCGTCGGCGAGGGTGACCTTGACACCGTTCTCGGTGTACTCGGCCTTCGAGAAGAAGGTGCCCAGGTTGAACTTGATGCCGCGCTTGCGGAACGCGCGCTCAAGAAGCTTGGAGGAGTTCTCGTCCTCGACCGGGACGAGGTGCTTGAGGCCCTCGATGACCGTCACCTCGGTGCCGAAGGACTTCCACGCCGAGGCGAACTCGACGCCGATGACACCGCCGCCGAGCACGATCGCGGACTGCGGCACGCGGTCCAGGACGAGCGCGTGGTCGGACGAGATGATGCGGTTGCCGTCGATCTCCAGGCCCGGCAGCGACTTCGGTACGGAGCCGGTCGCGAGGAGCACGTGGCGGCCCTGGACGCGCTGCCCGTTCACGTCGACGGAGGTCGGGGAGGACAGACGGCCCTCACCCTCGATGTACGTCACCTTGCGGGACGCGATGAGACCCTGCAGACCCTTGTACAGACCGGAGATGACCCCGTCCTTGTACTTGTGGACGGCGGGTACGTCGATGCCCTCGAAGGTGGCCTTGACGCCGAACTGCTCGCTCTCGCGGGCCTGGTCGGCGATCTCGCCCGCGTGCAGCAGGGCCTTCGTGGGGATGCACCCACGGTGCAGGCAGGTTCCGCCGACCTTGTCCTTCTCGATCAGGGCGACGTCCAGGCCCAGCTGCGCTCCGCGCAGCGCCGCGGCGTAACCGCCGCTACCGCCGCCGAGGATCACTAGGTCGAAAACGGTGCTGGCGTCGTTCGCCACGTCACGTCCTCCATGCATGTGCGCCGTAACGCCGGGCACCTTTGTCCCTTACGGGCGGTTGACCGGTCGGTCGGCTGGTGTCCGGCCGCTCTTTCTACGGCCCTGTGGTGGGGGCCCTGTCCTGCCGAGAACCCATCTTCGCACTTGTCGAGGGCGAGCGAGACGCCGGGCCGGTGTGTGGGACGTCTGATCCATCACGTCGACGGGGTGCGGAGCCGGGTGAACCCGCGGATTTCGTCGAGGGCGAAACCTCCGTACGGCCATACGAGCGGCCCCGGGCGAGTCGATGCCCGGGGCCGTGCGCCGTACGAAGGCTCAGCCCAGGTCGCCGGCCGCCGTCAGTTCGGCGAGACGGACCAGGGTGCGGACCGCGGAACCGGTACCGCCCTTGGGGGTGTAGCCGAACGGGCCGGCCTCGTTGAACGCGGGGCCCGCGATGTCCAGGTGGGCCCAGGTGATGCCCTCGCCCACGAACTCGCGCAGGAACAGACCGGCGACCAGGCCGCCGCCCATGCGCTCGCCCATGTTGGCCATGTCGGCGGTGGGGGAGTCCATGCCCTTGCGCAGGTGCTCGGGCAGCGGCATCGGCCAGGACTCCTCGCCGACCTCCTCGGCGGCCTCGACGATCGAGGCACGGAACGCGTCGTCGTTGGCCATCACGCCGAAGGTGCGGTTGCCCAGCGCCAGCACCATCGCGCCGGTCAGGGTCGCCACGTCGACGATGGCGTCCGGCTTCTCCTCGGACGCCTTCCACAGCGCGTCCGCGAGGACCAGCCGGCCCTCGGCGTCGGTGTTGAGGACCTCGACGGTCTTGCCGCTGTACATGCGCAGCACGTCACCCGGACGGGTGGCGGAGCCGGAGGGCATGTTCTCGGCGAGCGCGAGCCAGCCCGTGACGTTGACCTCCAGGCCGAGGCGCGCGGCGGTGACGACGGCGGCGAAGACCGCGGCGGCGCCGGCCATGTCGCACTTCATCGTCTCGTTGTGCCCGGCGGGCTTCAGCGAGATGCCGCCCGAGTCGTAGGTGATGCCCTTGCCGACGAACGCGAGGTGCTTGGTGGCCTTGGCGGAGGTGTACGACAGCTTCACCAGGCGGGGACCGGCGGCCGAGCCGGCGCCGACGCCGAGGATGCCGCCGTAGCCGCCCTTCGCCAGGGCCTTCTCGTCGAGCACCTGCACCTTGATGCCGTGCTCCTTGCCGGCCGCGGTGGCGACGGCGGCGAAGGACTCCGGGTTGAGGTCGTTCGGCGGGGTGTTGACGAGGTCGCGGGCGCGGTTGAGCTCCTCGGTCACGGCGGTGGCGCGCGCGACGGCCGCCTTGTAGGCCGCGTCCCGGGGCTTGCCGCCGAGCAGCGTCACCTCGCCGAGCGGACCCTTGCCGTTCTTGGCCGCGTCGCCACGGCCGGTCTCCTTGTAGGCGTCGAAGCCGTACGCGCCCAGACGGGCGCCCTCGGCGACGGCACCGGCGTCGGCGGCGTCCTGGATCGGCAGCGCGAAGGCGGCCTTCTTGGCTCCGGCGAGCGCGCGGGCGGCGACACCGGCCGCGCGGCGCAGCGCCTCGGCGTCGAAGCCGGCGTCCTCCTCGGGGACCGCTCCCAGGCCGACGGCCACCACGACGGGGGCCTTGAATCCGGACGGCGCGGGCAGCTTGGTCACCTCGCCCTCGGAGCCGGAGGCGCCGAGGGTCTCCAGGATTCCGGCGAGCCCGCCGTCGTACGCCTTGTCCACGGCCTCGGCGCCCGGTGCGACGACCGGGCCCTTGGGGCCCTTCGCGACACCGACGACGATCGCGTCGGCCCGCAGACCTGACGCTGCGGCGGTGCTGAGAGTGAGAGCAGTCACGGTGGTGAGATCTCCGCTTCCATTGAAGTTCGTGTGGCCGAGAGGGGTGGGTCGACCGGGCCCGACGGCTGACCCTAGATCCGTCCTCGGGGGCGGTCCTTGCCGGGGCCCCTGACAGGGCGGGCGAGTACCCGGGACGAGCCTACGCTCGGGGTCGGGTTTCGCTCATTTCTACGGACGTTCACCCACAAGTGGCGCCGTGCTGGATTCCCGCCCCTCACTCCTGGTGACCTGAGACACACTCATCGTGTTCCGGTGAGCAGGCCGCTCACTGGTTTGCACGATTTCCACAGATCCCCCACGGTTTCCACCCGAAGGGGGATCTTCGAGGGGGAGGCGCAACACATGGCACAGAGTCTGCATCGGTGGAGAGGGACGGCCGCCGTCCTGGGGGCCGCCGGACTCCTGGCGCTGGGAGTGGGGGCACCCGGCGCATCCGCGGCAGCCACGCCGCGGATCGATCTCAAGGTCCTGGTCGTCGACAACGGCGCGGGCCAGGTCGGGGCGATCACCGCGGAGCTGAAGAACTCCGGTGTCCCGTACACCACCGTCAATCTGGGTGACGCGAGCCGCCCGACCATCAGCGCGACGTTCCTGAGCGACACCGTGAACGGCGCACCGCGCGCGAAGTACCAGGGCGTCGTCCTGCCGAACGAGGCGCCGTTCGGCCCGGGTTCGGCCGAACAGACCGCACTGGAGGCGTACGAGAAGACGTTCGGCATCCCCCAGGTGGACGCCTACACCTGGGCACACCCCGAGGTCGGTCTTGACTACACCGACCAGAACGGCGGATGGGCCGGTGTGCTGGACGGCGCACGCACCCAGATCACCGCGGCGGGCACGGCCGGCCCGTTCCGCTACCTCGACGGACCGCTGACCTTCGAGGACAACGACCCGGCGGTCCAGGAGACCTACGGCTACGCGGCCCACCCGAGGGACGGGTTCACCAGCTACCTGGACGCACCGACCGGCGGTTCGATGCTCGGGCAGTACGCCCACGACGGGCGCAACGAACTCGTGATCACCTTCGCGTACAACCAGTACCAGAAGCA
The DNA here is from genome assembly GCF_042871525.1 of Streptomyces sp. NPDC005784. NCBI lineage: Bacteria > Bacillati > Actinomycetota > Actinomycetes > Kitasatosporales > Streptomycetaceae > Streptomyces > Streptomyces sp. NPDC005784. Next base: position 546,970 of record NZ_JBIAIQ010000001.1, on the reverse strand, counting down.
GTTCAAGGTCCTGGCGCGCGGCATCGTCGAATGGCTCACCCAAGGCGTGCACCTCGGACAGAGCAGGAACTACTTCTCCGTCCACGTCGACGACGTCTTCGCGCCCGACGCCCGCTGGGACTCCCAGCTCAACTGCACGCCCGGCGACATCGACTGCGCGGGCAGTAACGGCGAGGACACCACCACGCCGATCCGGATGACCGCGGACGACGCCGCCTACGCCGCCCAGTGGGAGGCCGACCACGGGTTCACGCTCGACATGGTCTTCAACGCGGGCGCGGGCGAGGAGTGGAAGACCGAGAACGGCGGCACGGACGCCCTCACGGACCGGCTGCTCGCCGACAAGGCCAAGTTCCGCTGGATGAACCACACCTTCACGCACCTGTTCCTCGGCTGCGTCCAGGACACCACGACCGTCCCCTGGACCTGCTCGAAGAACGCCGACGGCTCGACGAAGTACGTGAGCCGGGCCGACATCTCCGCGGAGATCTCGAACAACAACAACTGGGCGGCCTCCCACGGCCTCTCCACCGACCGCACCGAACTGGTGACCGGCGAGCACTCGGGTCTCAAGACGCTGCCCCAGCAGCCCGACGACAACCCGAACCTCGCGCGCGCCCTCTCCGCGAACGGCGTCAGGTGGACCGGGTCCGACAACTCCCGTGAGCCCGAACAGCGTTCGGTCGGCAACGGCGTGATGACCGTCCCCCGCTACCCGATGAACATCTACTACAACGCCGGCAAGGCCGACGAGATGGCCGACGAGTACAACTACATCTACACCTCCAAGGCCGACGGCGGCAGCGGCCTCTGCGAGAACAACGCCACGTCCACCTGCCTGCCGGCCCCGCTGAACACGGCCACCGGCTACGCCGACTACATCGTCCCGGTGGAGGCGCGCAACGCGCTGTCGCACGCCATCGGCAACGACCCGCGCCCGCACTACGTCCACCAGTCCAACCTGGCCGAGGACCGCATCCTGTACCCCGTCCTGGACAAGGTGCTCTCCGACTACAAGGCCATCTACGCCGACAACACCCCGCTGCAGAACCCCCGCCAGAGCGCGATCGGCACCGAGCTGCAGCGCCGCACCGCCTGGCAGACGGCCCTGGCGAGCGGCAAGGTCACGGCCTACCGCGTCGGCAACACCGTCACCGTCACCGCCCCGTCCGGGACCGAGATCCCGGTGACCGTGCCCGAGGGGACCAAGAAGCAACTCCTGCTCGGCACCACCGCGTTCGGCACGCCGTACGCGGGACAGCGCAATGACTGGACCAAGCCGGAGCTCCTTCAGTCCGCGGTCAAGCTGAACCTGCCCGCGTAAGCACGGCAGTTCCGCGGCTCGCGACGCGCACCCCGGTCCGACACCGGCCGGGGTGCGCTCGCGAGCCGTGCAACGGGGGGCCGGGGGGCTCTCCGGAAGAAACAGTCCCAGGGGGGAACCACGCATGATGCGCACCGGCCGTCATGTCACCATGCTCACCGAAGGCACCTATCCACATGTCCACGGCGGGGTCAGCACCTGGTGCGACCAACTGGTCAAGGGCATGCCGGAGGTCGACTTCCACATCGTCTCGCTCACCGGCAGCGGCCGCGAACCCGTGACCTGGGAGCTGCCGCCCAACGTCTACCGGCACACCCGTGTACCGACCTGGGGGCCACGGCCCGGCCGCGCGCGGCCACCACTGGGCCGCGCCCTGCGCCGTTTCTCCGAGATCTACGAACGCTTCCTGCTCTCCTTCCTCGACCCGGACTCGCCCGAGGACTTCGGCGACGCCCTGTACGAACTGGCCGGGCTCGCCCGCGACGGACGCCTCTCGGCCGCCCTGCGTGGCGAGTCGGCGCTGCGCTCGCTGATGTGGATCTGGACGATGCCGCATCTGCCGACGGCCGCCGCGCGGCCCACCGTGCACGACGCGCTCACGGCGACCGACCTGCTGGAGCACGCGCTGCGCCCGCTCGGCGTCCGGATCCCCGAGGATTCCGTCGCCCACGCGGTCAGCAGCGGCCTCGCCACCCTGCCCGCCCTCGTCGCGCACCACCTGGACGGGGTCCCGTTCCTGCTCACCGAGCACGGCATCTATCTGCGCGAGCGCTACCTCGGCTACCGCGCCGCCGAACAGCGTTGGCCCGTCAAGGCGTTCATGCTCGGCTTCTACCGCGAACTGAACTCCCTGGGCTACCGCGCCGCCGACCTCATCACCCCCTGCAACCAGTACAACCGCCGCTGGGAGGAGCGCGGCGGCGCCGACGGCGACCGGATCCGCACGGTCTACAACGGCGTCGACCCGCACGCCTTCCCGCACGCCGGCCCCGAACCCGCCGTGCCCACCCTCACCTGGTGCGGCCGGGTCGACCCCATCAAGGACCTGGAGACACTCCTTCGCGCGTACGCCATGGTGCGCGCCGAACTGCCCGAGACCCGGCTGCGGTTGTTCGGTCCCGTGCCGCCCGGCGGAGAGGCGTACCGGACCCGCCTGGAGAAACTCGCCGCCGAACTGGGTGTCACCGACGGGCTGACCTTCGAGGGCCGTATCACCGAGGTGTGGTGCGCCTACGCGGCCGGCCATGTCGTCATGCTGTCCTCCATCTCCGAGGGCTTCCCGTTCTCGATCATCGAGGCGATGTCCTGCGGCCGTACGACGGTCTCCACCGATGTGGGCGGGGTCCGTGAGGCGGTCGGCGACACCGGCATCGTCGTTCCGCCGCGCGAGCCGGAGAAGATGGCCGCCGCCGCCCTCACCCTGCTGCGCGACGACGAACGGCGCCTGGACCTCGGAGAGTTGTCCCGCCAGCGGGTCATCGACCGGTTCACGCTGCGCCGCTCGGTCGACGCCTTCAGGACGGTCTACCAGGAACTGGCGGGCCGGCCCGAGGTGTACGAGCCCGCCGTGGAGACGGTCGCCGACTGGACCCTCGAACTGCGCGACCCCTGGTACCAGGCCGTCGCCACGGACGGGACCGGCTGGTGAGCGGCTCCCTGCGTACGCAGCCCGAGGCCCGCGAGGCCACCCTTCCGCTGGTGCCGGGCCAGCGTCGCCCGACGAGCTGGGCGCGGCCCGACCCGATCGACGAACTCGCCGAGAATCTGGGGGAGTCCGTGTCCGCCGCCGTGCACCCCGACGAGGTGGCCGCGCTCCTCGAGTCCGACGGTCTGTCGGACGACCAGATCCGCGAACGGTACGGCGTCACCAACTCCTTCGCCCTGGCGGAGGAGTTGTTCGGGCGGGTCGACCGGGCCCATCCCGAACCGGCGGGCCCGCCCCACGACCCCTGGCGGATCGGTCTCCTCGGCTGCCTCCTGCGCGGCATCGTCTTCGCCCTCCCCGGCCTCGGCTACGTCCTCGCCGCCCCGCTTCTCGCGGGGCCCGAGGGCGCGTTGGGACTTCCGGCCGGCACCGTTCCGATGCTCACCGGGGCGCTGTGCGGCTGGACCTGGAACCAGGGGCTCGCGCACCGCGCGTACACCTGGATGGGACTCGGCGACCACGCGGCCGCCCGTCGCGCGCTGCTCGTCGGGACCCCGGTCGGTGTCCTGCTCGGCTCCCTGGTGGCCTTCGCGGCGGCGGGATCGGCCGGCCGGGGCGCCGTCGCCTTCGCCGCCGGGCAGTCGGGCTATCTGGGCGCGGCCACCGTTCTGCTGGTGATGGGCAGGGAACGCACACTGCTCGCCGCCCTGGCGCCCATGACGGCGGGCGCGATCGTGACCGTGTTCCACCCGGTCCCGGATCTGGCGCGAGTGGCCCTGCTGCTCGGCTCGCTGGCGGCGGTCGCCCTGCTCGGGCTGTTCGAAGTGGCGCCCGCCGTGCGGGAGTTGGGGGAGGGAAGCTGGGGTGCCGGGCTTCTCGCGCTGCTGCCGTACGGGAAGCTGCGGGGCGGCACCGAGCCGTCCGGGCGGGCCGGTGAGCCGCGGGCGGCCTCCGCGGGCCGGCCGGCCGCCGAGAAGCCCGGGACCGCCCCGGCTGGCCTCGGCCCGGTCGCCGCGCGGCTGCGTGCCCGCCGGTCCGCCCCGAGCCGGCACGCCGGAACCCTGCCGTACGCCCTCTTCGGGCTCGGCAGCGGGGTCCTCGTGCTGTACGCGGCGCTCGGAGACGTCCTGACCGGAGCCCGTACGGCCGTCGCCGCACCGGCCGCGGTCGCGCTGACGCTCAGCATGGGCCCCGCCGAGTGGCTGCTGTTCCGGTTCCGCAGCGGGAGCCTCGCCGGGCTGCGTTCCAGCACCTCGGCGAGGAGTTTCCGGCGGGCCACCGCCGGCGCGCTCGTCCGCTGCCTGGCCGGCTACCTCGCCGCGCTGCTCGTGCTCGGCCTCGCCACCTCCGCGCTGTGGCCGCACGCACCCGCGGCGGCGGACGGGATCCGGCTCGGCGCACTGCTCCTGCTGGGTGTGGTCATGTGGACCGGGCTGCTGCTCCAGTCCTTCGGCGCCGTCACCGGCACGGCCACTGTCGTCTGTGCCGCCGCGCTCGCCCAGACCGCGGCCCTGGCGACGCACACCGGCGACGCGCACTGGGTGGGCCTGATCGTGTACGGCGCGGCGGCGGGCGCCCAGACCGTGCTCGTCTGCGCCCGGCTGGGAAAGGTGACGGCCCACCGGTGAACCCGCTGAACCCGCCGGACACCGGCGCGCACGGCTCGCCCGCCGCCCCCGCCGCGACCCGTGCGCCCAACACCGCCCGTATGCCCGGCACCTCGAATGCCCTTCTCGTCCCGTACTACGAACACCCCGTCGTCCGCCCGGCGGAATGGGACGCGCTCGTCGCGGCCGCGCCCCGGCTGTACGGCGTGGTGCTGAATCCCGCCAGTGGACCCGGCGACCGCCCCGACCCGGCGTTCGCGGTGGTCGCCGGACGACTGCGCGCGGCGGACGTCCGGGTGCTCGGGTACGTCGACACGGACTACGGCCGCCGACCGCTCGCGGACGTCCTGCGCGAACTGACCCGGCACCGCGACTGGTACGGCACCGACGGCACTTTCCTCGACCAAGTGGCCGCCGCGGAAAGCGAGTTCGGCTACTATCGGCGGCTGGCGACGGCCGTCCGTGGACTCGGCCCCGGCACCCTCGTCCTCAACCACGGCACGGCACCGCACCCTTCGTACGCCCGTATCGCCGACGTCCTCGTCACCTTCGAGGGCACCTGGGCCGGCTACCGGAGGAGGCCCCCGCCGCCGTGGACGGGTGCCGGGGCGAGCCTCTGTCACCTCGTCCACGGGGTACCGGCCGGCGTCGACGTGGCGGCGTCGGCACGGGAGCGGGGGGCCGCCCTGTACTGCGCGGTCCCCGGCGTGGGGGACCATCCCTGGGGCACGTTGCCGCACGCCCTGGAGCCCGCCCCGTGAGCCCCGCGGTGGTGGTCAGCCCAGCGAGAGAACCACGAGCGCGGTCGTCGCCGCCGTCTCCGCGAGACCCCCGAACACATCGCCGGTGATCCCGCCGAAGCGCCGCGTGCAGTGCCGCAGCAGCAGTTCGGCGGCCAGACACGAGGCGCCCACCGCCGCCGCGGCGCGCACGATGTCGTACGTCCCGACGAGCGCTCCCGCCCCCGCCGCCGCACCGGCCACGGCCGCCGCCACCAGCAGCGCGCCGCGCGGCGGCACGGTGCCCGCGACCGCCGCCCCCAGACCCTCGGGCCGGGCCGCGGGCACCCCGGTGCGGGCGGCGAGCGTGAGGGCGAGGCGGGCCACCGTCGCCGAGACGACGGCCGCCAGGACGCCCCGGCCCCATGAGACCTCGTACGCCTGGGCGAGTGCGGCCACCTGGGCGAGGAGGACGAACAGGAGAGTGATCACGCCGAACGGGCCGATGTCCGACTGCTTCATGATCCGCAGCGCGTCCTCGGCGGGCTTGCCGCTGCCCAGCCCGTCCGCGGTGTCGGCGAGGCCGTCGAGGTGCAGGCCCCGGGTCAGCGCGGCCGGAACGGCGGCGGTGGCCACGGCCGCGAGCAGCGGTCCGGCTCCCATGGCCAGCAGGGCCACACCCACCAGAGCCGCGCCCGCCCCGACCACCAGACCGGCCAGCGGGGCGCACAGCATGCCGCCGCGCGCCGCGTGGCGGTCCCAGCGGGTCACCTTCACGGGGAGCACGGTGAGGGTGCCGAAGGCGAAGCGGAGGCTGTCGGCGAGGGAGGCCCCGGAGGCGGTCTTGGACATCGGCGCAGGGTACCCGGACGCCCGGAGGGCGGAAACAGCGGCGGTGGATAAAGTTCACATATGGGTCATTGGTTCTATCGGAACGTCGTCGAGCCCGGGAAGCTCCCGGTGTTGCTGGCGCTGGCCTCGTTCGTCGTGACCTTCGTGGTCACCCGCGTGATCGTGCGGCTCATCCGCGTCGGCAAAGGGCCCTTCGGCAACGTCAAGTCCGGTGATCTGCACATCCACCACGTGGTGCCCGGCGTCGTGCTCACGGTGATCGGCGGCTTCGGCGCGGTGGCCAGCAGCCGGTACGGCTTCGGGGCGTGCGCCAGCGCTGTGCTGTTCGGCATGGGAACAGGCCTGGTGCTCGACGAGTTCGCGCTGATCCTGCATCTCGACGACGTCTACTGGACCGAGGCCGGGCGCAAGAGCGTCGAGGTCGTCGTGGTCACCGCGGCCCTCGTCGGCCTGATGCTCAGCGGCTTCTCGCCGTTCGGCGTCAACGACGTCAGTGACCAGGAGGCGCAGGACCGCGCCGGCGCGATCGTGACCATCGCCCTGAACTTCCTCTTCGCGCTGCTCTGCCTCAGCAAGGGCAAGGTACGCACGGCCATCTTCGGGGTGATCGTTCCCTTCATCGCCTTCATCGGCACGATCCGGCTGGCCAAGCCCGCTTCGCCGTGGGCCAAGCGCTTCTACCGGCACCGGCCGCGCGCCCGTGCCCGGTCCAGACTGCGCGCCTACCGGCACGACCGCCGCTGGGCGGGCCCCAGCCGCAGGGCTCAGGAGTGGATCGGCGGCAAACCCGACCCCGCGCCCGCCCGCTCCCTGCCCGAACGGCGGTGACGCGCCGCGGAGAGACAGCACATCACCAGCACCGCGGCGATGGCCGCCAGATGCTCCCTGCCCGCCAGGTTCTCCTTGACGAGCACCTCGGCCACCATGGCCCCGATCACCACGCCCGCCGTCCCATACGCCCGGTAGCGCCAGCCCAGGAACACGGCGAGGCCCACCACGGCCGCCGACGGACCGGTGTCGACGATCAGCGCGTCCGCCCCGGGCAGCCCCAGCGGACGGTGCGGGCCGAGCGCGATGCCGAAGCGCGCGTACAGCGTCCCGGCCAGTGTGGCGACGTACGCGATGACGAGCGTGCGCCACCAGCCCAGACAGATCTCGGCGATCCCGAAGACGACCAGGATCTGCACGAGGGCGCCCCACACGGGCAGATCGAGCGCCGGTACGAACAAGGAGAGCGGGGTGCGCAGCAGAGCGAGCCACAGCGGGTCCTCGGCCCGGACGGCGCCGGTGTCCTGCACCAGCTGATAGCCCCAGGACTGGTTCTGGACGAACTGGAGGACGGCCGTCAGGCACACCGCTCCGAGGGTCATCGGGACCGCCCGCCACCCCCTCGCCGTCAGGGCCCGGCGCACGGTGGCGTACAGCAGCCCCCACTCGGCGCGGGCCCAGCGGGCGAGTGTGCTCATCCGGTCGTCCCCACGGCTCTCCTCACGTCGGTCCCCGTCGGTCCCGTCCGTCTCATCTGTGCGACTCCAGGTGCTTGCGGTGCAGCCACTTCGGCAGGCCCGGCGCCTCCAGGAACCCCTCGGCGCGCGCGGACGCGACACCGATGCGCAGCAGGTCCGCGCTCTTCTCGAAGAGCAGGAACCGCGGCTCCCAGATGGGCCGGTACTTGGCGTTCGCCCGGTACAGCGACTCGATCTGCCACCAGCGCGAGAAGAAGCTGAGCAGCGAGCGCCACAGCCGCAGTACCGGACCCGCGCCGAGACGCGCGCCACGTTCGAAGACCGAACGGAACATGGCGAAGTTGAGTGAGACCTGGGTGATCTCGATCTCCTGGGCACGCCGCAGGAGTTCGATCACCATGAACTCCATCAGCCCGTTCTCCGCGTCGCGGTCACGCCGCATCAGGTCGAGCGAGAGCCCGCCGGGCCCCCATGGCACGAAGGACAGCACCGCCCTCAACTCGCCTTCGGCATCCGTGCATTCAAGCATCATGCAGCGCCCGTCCTCGGGGTCGCCGAGCCGGCCGAGCGCCATGCTGAAGCCGCGCTCGGTCGCGCCGTCGCGCCAGTCGTCGGCGCGCTCCAGCAGGTACGCCATCTCGGCGGCCGGGATGTCCTCGTGCCGTCGGATGCGCACCCGGTACCCCGCCCGCCTGACCCGGTTGTAGGCCTGCCGGACGGTACGCATGGCCCGTCCTTCGAGGGTGAACTCGGCTGTCTCGACGAGGGCTTCGTCGCCCAGCTCCAGGGCGTCGAGTCCATGCCGGGAGTACACGGTGCCCGCCTCCTCGCTCGCGCCCATCACCGCCGGGATCCAGCCGTGCTCCCGGGCCTCGGCGAGCCAGGGCTCGATGGCGCCGGGCCAGGCCTCGGGATCGCCGATGGGGTCGCCGCTCGCCAGGGAGACCCCGCCCACCACGCGGTACGCCACCGCCGCCTTGCCGGTGGGCGACCAGACCACGCTCTTCTCCCGGCGCAGCGAGAAATAGCCCAGGGAGTCCCGGTCGCCGTTGCGGTCGAGCATCGCGCGCAGCCGTTTCTCGTCGTCCTCGGTGAGCGGGTCGACGGCGCGCCGGGAGCGGAAGGCCGCGTACAGGACGGCGAGCACCAGCAGGGTGCTGAGCACGTTGATGGTGACGTTGACCCAGTTCGGCGTCGCGATCCCCGGGTAGTGGGAGTCGTCGGCGGCGACCGAGACGAGCCGCAGGGTGCCGTAGCGCCAGCGGTCCAGGAAGGTCGAACGGTGCGCGTCGTGCGCGTCGTTGGTGACGGTGACCAGCAGCGCGGCGAGCAGCGAGGTGACCAGCAGCCCGCCGACCGCGACGGCCGCGGCGAGCTTCGGGTTCGACCGGTCGCCCTTCGCGTAGAACTCCCGGCGGCCCAGGACCAGGGAGCCGACGAAGGCCGCGGTCAGCACGAGCGAGACCCAGTTCTGGGCGTACTGGCGGATCTCCGGGAACGCCATCGCGACGCCGAAGAGCAGCAGGAACAGCCCGCTGAGCACGGAGTTGAGGATCCACGCGGCCCGCTTGCGCCGCCGCATCGTGATGGCCAGGAACATCGTGAACACACCGGACGCGAAGCCGGCGGTCAGCAGATAGGGCGTGAAGTAGTTCTCGGTGTTGTGCCGTCGTACGTCCTGTCCGAGCGACACCCAGGCGGCGCTCAGAAAGTTGATGAACGTGACCGCGCGCAGGTACCACACGGCGAAGGCGGCGGACCGCCGGGAGGAAGCCGTGGACCGCCGGTCCCCGTCACTCCGGCGGGCCGACGCCCGTTCCTGGTCAGCGGCAATTCGGGCATCTCCCATAAAGCGCGATGATATGGGGCGCGGTGGCCGCTGCGGGGGAGGGGCGGTACGGGTGATGCCCCGCCGGGCGGCGGGTCCTCGTCCTCGTCATGTCGGCCTGTCCCGGCCGGGGTGTCGGATCTCGGGCCACCGCCCAGGAGCGGTCGGTCGGGCGTCCCGGCCGGGGTGCGCGTTCGGGGCTGAGGCGGTCGGCCCTGGTCGGTGAGTTTCCCGGCCGGGGTCCGGTGGGCCCGTGTTATGCGGAGGCGCGCCTTCGGCGCAAGCCGAACGGCTCCCGCCGCCGAATCGCTCCCGTCCGTCCCGTCCGTCCCGTCCGGCCCGTCCGTCCCGTCCGTCCCGTCCGGCCCGTCCCGTCCGGCCCGTCCCGTCCGTCCCGGCCCGTCCCGGCCAGGTCCAGGCCCGTCCAGGCCCGTCCCCGTCCAGGTCCGGCCCGTCCAGGCCAGGTCCAGGCCCGTCCCCGTCCAGGTCCGGCCCGTCCAGGCCAGGCCAGGTCCAGGTCCAGGTCCGGCCTGTCCAGGTCCAGGTCCGGTCCGTCCGGGTCCGTCCAGGCTGGGCCGGGTCCGGCCGGGTCCGGCCCGTCCAGGCCAGGTTCAGGTCCGGCCCGTCCAGGTCCAGGTCCGTCGAGGTCCGGCCGTCCGGTCCGGCCGTCCGGCCCGGACATCGGGGCCGGACATCGGGCCCGGGTGCTTGCTCGGAAGCGGGCGGTTACCCGTTCCGCCCGGGGGGCGTGGAGTCGGTGTCGGGTCCGGTGTCGGTGTCGGTGTCGGACGTGGCGCCGGGCTCGGAGTCCGGCTTGGGATTCGCTTCCGGTTCCGCCTCCGGGGAGGGGGCCTCCGGCAGGTCCGCGGCGAGGCTCGCCGCGGCCTGGACCAGGGGCAGGGCGAGCAGAGCCCCCGCTCCCTCGCCCACCGTCACGCCGTGGTCGAGCAGCGGTTCGAGGGCCATCCGGTCCAGCGCCTTCGCCTGCGCCGGCTCCCCGCTGCGCTGCCCGGCCAGCCACCAGTCCGGCGCGCGGAAGGCGACCCGCTGTCCGACCAGCGCGCACGCGGCCGACACGACCCCGTCGAGGATCACCGGCATCTTCCGTACCGCGCTCTGCAGCAGGAACCCGGTCATCGCCGCCAGGTCGGCCCCGCCCACCGTCGCGAGGAGCTGAAGCTGGTCCCCGAGCACAGGCCGGGCCCGCCGCAGGGAGTCGCGCACCGCCGCGCACTTGCGCATCCACGCGAGGTCGTCGATGGCCTGCCCGCCCCGCCCGGTGACGACGGACGCGTCGGTCCCGCACAGCGCCGCGACCAGTACGGCCGCCGCCGTGGTCCCGCCCACGCTGATGTCGCCGAGCACCACCAGATCCGTACCGGAGTCCGCCTCCTCGTCCGCGATGGCGACCCCGGCCCGGAACGCGGCCTCCGCCTCCTCCAGGGTCATCGCGTCCTCGACGTCGATCCGGCCCGAACCGCGCCGGATCCGGTGCCGCACGACCTCGTCGGGGAGCCCCTCGGGATCGGCCTCCAGCGCCATGTCGATCACGCGCACCGGCACGCCGAGCCGGCGGGCCAGCACCGACGCGGGGCTCGCGCCCTCCAGGACCGCCCGCACCAGCCGGCCGGCACTGCCCGCGGGGCGCGCCGAAACGCCGAGGGCGGCGATCCCGTGGTCGCCCGCGAACAGCACGACCCGCGGGTGCTCGATCGGCCGCACCGGCACCGCGGACTGCGCCGCAGCCAGCCACTCACCCAGGTCGTCGAGGCGGCCCAGCGCCCCGGGCGGCACGATCCGGCGCTCCCGGTACGCCTCGGCGTCACGGCGTACGCCTCCGTCGGGACGCTCGATCAGATCGGTGAAGTCATCGAGATTAAGCGAGCTCATTCGCCGAACAGTACCGGCAGCGATCGAACGCGACCGCGCCACGTCGTTGCACTCCGGATCCCCTTCGCATACGTACCGTTTGTGTCGGATTGTCGTACGGCTCATCCCCGACAGGAGCGCCCATGCCCCCCACCCGGCAGCCGATCGCCGAACGCCGTGCCGCCTACGCGGCCGAACTCGCCCAGGGCACCGCCCGGTTCCACGAACCGCGCCGCGCCGACTGCCCCTGGTGCGGCTCGAAGCGCCTGCACACCCGGCTGCGTACGCCGGATCTGCGGCAGCGCAAGCCGGGGACGTTCGTCGTCGACGAGTGCGGGGACTGCGCCCACGCCTTCCAGAACCCCCGGCTCACCCCCGAGGGGCTGGCCTTCTACCACCGGGACCTCCGCGAGGACGCCCACGACAGCCTCGCCGAACGGCTGCTCGGTGCCCGCGGCGGAGCCGGACGCCACCTCGCGGCGGCCCGCGCCATGCTGCCCTTCCCGGAGCCGGAGAGCTGGCTCGACATCGGCACCGGGCACGGGCACTTCCCGGCGGCGGCCAAGGAGGTCCACCCGTACACGTCCTTCGACGGGCTCGACCCGACCCGGCGCGTCGAGAGGGCGCGGGCGGCGGGACGCGTGGAGGAGGCGCACGTCGGGCGGCTCACCGACCCGCGGATCGCGGAGCGGCTGCGCGCCCGCTACGACGTCGTGAGCATGTTCCACCATCTGGAGCACACGCCCGACCCGCGCGAGGAACTGCGCGCCGCGCTGGAGGTGTTGCGCCCCGGCGGACATCTCCTCGTCGAAGTCCCCGACCCCGACTGTGCGTTCGGCATGCTGCTCGGCAAGTGGTGGGTGGCGTACGGCCAGCCGCGCCATCTGCACCTCATGCCGCTGCCCAATCTGCTCGGCGAACTCGAGTCCCTCGGCTGTGTGGTCGTCGCGACCGACCGCCGGGAGCCGCACATCCCCCACGACCTCTCGGGCGCCCTCGCCCTGGCCATCGGAGGTGCCCTTCCCGGCCTCGACGCCCCCTGGCGTCCGGCACCGCCGACCCCATTCCAGCGCACCGCGCGCCTGGCCCTGACCCGGGCGTCCGCCCCGCTCCTCGCCTCGGCCGCCGTGCTGGACCGCCTGATGGCCCCCCTGCTCCGCCGCACCCGCTTCTCGAACGCGTACCGCATCGTCGCCCGCAGGGAGGTCTGAGCCCGCCGCCCGCAGCGAAGCGGGAACGGGAGGCGGGAGCAAGTCGGGACGGACACCCGGATCCACCCGGCGGACAGGGGGTCCGGAGCAGTCGAAGGACGCGCGTCCGACAGCGGAGAGCGGTCGGGGTCAGCCCCTCAGCTTCAGGGCCTGTCCCGCCACCACCAGCAGTACGTGCTCGCACTCCCCGGCGAACGCCGCGTTCAGCCGCCCGAGTTCGTCGCGGTAGCGGCGTCCGGAGGCCGTGGCGGGGACGATGCCCGAGCCGACCTCGTTGGAGACGGCGACGATCGTGCGGCGGGTGTTCCGGACCGCGGCGACCAGCTCCTCCACGCGGGCGCGCAGGGCGCGTTCGCCGCCGCCGGACCACTCGGCGTCGTCCCAGGCGTTCACCGAGTCCATGGCGTCCGTCAGCCACAGCGAGAGACAGTCGACGAGCAGGGGCGGGCCGTCCTCGGCGAGGAGGGGGACCAGGTCGCAGGTCTCGACGGTGTGCCAGGAGCCGGGCCGCCGCTCACGGTGGGCGCTGACCCGCTGGGCCCATTCGGAGTCCCCGTTGCGCGCACCTCCCGTGGCGACGTACACGACGTCGGGGAAGGCCTCCAACCGTCGTTCCGCCTCCACCGACTTGCCCGAACGCGCTCCGCCGAGCACCAGCGTCCTGCGCGGCACATCGGGCACGTCCTCGTAGACGCCCACGTCGAGCGTCGTCCCGTCGGGCACGGCCCGCGCGCCCGCCGCGCCGAGCCGCCGCCGCAGTTCGGGCCCCGGGGGCACGTCGTGGTCGAGGTGCACCGCGATCACGTCCGTCGTCGGGTCGACCGCGCCGACCGCGCGCAGCTTCGCCAGGGCGTCAGGGCGTCCCACCACGTCGAGGAGCACCATGTGACAGACGTCCCCCTTGTCGTCCAGACCGGCCGGCGCCGCGCCCGGCGGCAGGTACAGCAGCCGCCGCCCGTCCGGGCCGGTCACCGCGTACCCCGTGCCGGGCGCGTCCATCGCCACCGCCCGCACCCGGTGTCCCGTCAGCAGCGCCAACTCCCGTCCGTCGGGCACCCGGCCGGGCTGCGGCAGCCCGGCCGGCACCTCCACGGCGGGCCCGTCGTGCGGATGCGAGAGCAGTACCTGCCGTACGCCGCTCAGCGAGTGTCCGGCGCGGGCGGCCGCGAACGCGGCGCCGGGGGTGAGGTCGAGCAGCAGTGTGCCGTCCACGAGCAGCGCGGTGGCCGCCCGCGCCCTCTCGCCGAGCGCGGTCGCGCAGGCAGCGCAGGGACAGTCGGGGCGGGGCAGGCCCGCGGGGGCTCCGGTGCCGAGCAGAGTCAGTTCCACGTCGCCGATTTTTCCGTGTCCCCGCACGTCTTGCGCGTCCGGCTAGGCTTCCGTCGGGAGACGGATCTTGTCCGGCTTCCGCTGTGCAGTGTGCTCACACCTTGGAGGCGTACATGGCGGCATGGACGTGGCGGTTCGAGAAGTCCGACGGGACAGAGGTCCAACCCGCGGTGCAGCCCGAGGAGTTCACCACCCAGGGCGACGCCGAGTCCTGGATCGGTGAGGTGTGGAAGGACCTTCTGGCGGGCGGTGCGGACCAGGTGTTCCTCTTCGAGGACAGCACGAAGATCTACGGTCCGATGAGCCTGCACGCCGAACCGGAGTAGGCCGGTAGGGGTTGCCGGGGCCACACCCCGGCAACCCGTCTCCGCCCACGGCGGCACGGGAAACCTCGACGGCCTCCGGGTTGTCCGGTTCCGCTCGGGGGGCGAAATCCGTTCTCGCCCCGAAGGGGTTGTCGCAGCCCCGCCCTGAGGGGTGAGGGGTCAGCCCCGCCCCGAGGGGGTCAGCCCCGTACGCCGCACAGATGCAGCAGCGCCGCCACCTGGCGGTACGGATCCGTCCGCCCGGCCCGCTCCTCCGCGGCCAGCAGCGTCTCCGCGTCCGGCGGAACCGGCGCACCGTCGGCCGCCGTGTCCGTGAAGACGCGCACCCCGTACCAGGTGTGCAGCGGAGCCCCGATCCCGGCGAGCGTGCCGGTCAGCGTGGCGAGCCGGTCGGCACGGACGTCGAGACCGAGCCGATTCGTGTACGCGGTCGTGTCGAACGAGGCCAGCGTCGTCGCCCAGTCCCCGCCGATTCCGGGCCGCATGGCCAGCGCGTCCGCGTTGCGGACCAGCAGCGAGAGCAGCCCGCCCGGGGCCAGCATCCGTGCCAGCCCCGCCAGCAGCGCGTCCGGCTCCTCGACGTACATGAGGACGCCGTGGCACAGCACCACGTCGAAACTGCCCGGCAGGAAGTGCACGCCGGTCTCGCGCCCGTCGCCCTCGATGAAGCGCACCCGGCTCCGGATGCCCTCGGGCTCGGCGGCCAGCGCCTGCCGGGCCACGGACAGCATCGTCGCGTCCTGTTCGAGCCCGGTCACCTGGTGGCCGGCCCGCGCGAGCCGCAGGGCCTGTGTGCCCTGGCCCGTCCCGACGTCCAGCACCCGCAGGCGCTGCCCCACCGGATACCGCCCGGTTATCTGCTCATCGAGCTGCCGGGCCACCAGTTCCTGCCGTACGACATCCCGCAGCCCGCCCAGCTTGCTCAGCCAGGCATCCGCCGCGCCCCCGGAGAACGACGTAGTGCTCAGGGCCGCTCTCCGCGCTTGACCTGCGGCTTCGGAAGCCGGAGTCGACGCATCTGGAGAGTGCGCATCAGCGCGTAGCGGACCGTGCCCTTCGTGGGCTGGTCGGGGAAGCGCGTGGTGAGCTGCTTCCTCAGACGGATCGTGATGAGGATCGAGTCGACCACGATCATCACGATGATGACCAGCCAGAGCAGCAGCGCGATGTTCTTGAGCGAGGCGACCGGCACCACGCTCAGGACGAGGATGATCACGGCCATCGGCAGGAAGAACTCCGCGATGCAGAACCGCGAGTCCACGAAGTCGCGCGCGAACCGGCGCACCTTGCCCTTGTCGCGTGCGGGCAGGTAGCGCTCGTCGCCACTGGCCAGCGCCTGGCGCTGCCTCTCCATCTGGACACGGCGATCGTCACGCTGCCGCTTGGCCGCCTCCTTGCGCGTCGACGGCGTCTGGGCGACGCTGCGGCGCTGGGTCTGGGCCTCACTGCGCTTGGGCGTGGGGCGGCCCTTGGGGGCCTGAGGGTCACGGGTCATTTTGGAGTCGGTCACCGGCGCCTTGTCGGCGGGGGCCTTCTCTTCCTTCGCACGGCTTCGGAACACAAAACCCAAGGGTACGGGGTCCGCGGGCATGGACGTCGATCGAGTGGGGAACGATCCGGCAACACCGTGCGTCTGTAGTGGGACAGAGGGGATGGCACTTCCGGGTGGACCCCGGGTGCCACCTACTCCTTACGCCGGAGCGGTGGCGGGCGCAGTCGTCCTTGGGGATGAGCGCATCCGTCCCCGAACAGTGCGGTAATGGATGCAGGGCCCGTACTGTGGGTCCTGTTGCAGTACCTGGAGCTGGAGTCCGTCAGAAGGGGGCGCGCGAAGCCCATGAGCGGTGTCATGAAGCGTATGGGGATGATCTTCCGCGCGAAGGCGAACAAGGCCCTTGACCGGGCCGAGGACCCGCGCGAAACCCTCGATTACTCATACCAGAAGCAGCTGGAGCTGCTCCAGAAGGTCCGGCGCGGTGTCGCCGACGTGGCGACCAGCCGCAAGCGTCTCGAACTGCAGCTGAACCAGCTCCAGAACCAGTCCACCAAGCTGGAGGACCAGGGCCGCAAGGCCCTCGCGCTCGGCCGCGAGGACCTGGCCCGTGAGGCGCTGTCCCGGCGCGCCGCGCTCCAGCAGCAGGTCACCGACCTGGAGACGCAGCACCAGACCCTGCAGGGCGAGGAGGAGAAGCTCACCCTCGCGGCCCAGCGTCTTCAGGCCAAGGTCGACGCCTTCCGTACGAAGAAGGAGACGATCAAGGCGACGTACACGGCGGCCCAGGCACAGACCCGGATCGGAGAGGCCTTCTCCGGCATCTCCGAGGAGATGGGCGATGTGGGGCTTGCCATCCAGCGCGCCGAGGACAAGACCGCGCAGCTCCAGGCGCGGGCCGGCGCGATCGACGAGCTGCTCGCCTCCGGGGCGCTCGACGACCAGTCCGGGCTCGCCAAGGACGACATCCAGAGCGAGCTGGACCGGATCTCCGGTGGTACGGATGTGGAGCTGGAGCTGCAGCGCATGAAGGCCGAGCTGGCCGGTGGCTCCTCGGCGCAGCAGCAGGCGATCGAGGGCGGCACGGGCCAGCCCAAGTCGTCGTCGCAGCCGCAGGACACTCCGCGCTTCGACAAGCAGTGACCTGAGCGGGCCCATGCCTGAGGAGGGCGACATGATCGTACGGATCATGGGGGAGGGGCAGGTGAGGCTGGACGACGGCCACCTCACCACCCTGAACAAGCTGGACAACGAGCTGCTCACCGAAATGGAGAGGGGCGACGAATCCGGCTTCCGTCGCACCCTGGGAGCCCTCCTGGACGCGGTGCGCCGCTCCGGGACCCCGCTTCCCGACGACTCGCTGGAGCCGTCGGAGCTCATCCTCCCGTCCCCGGACGCCACCCTCGAAGAGGTCCGCGAGATGCTGAGCGACGACGGCCTGATCCCCGGCTGACCCCTCCAGCATCCCGACCGCGCTTCCGCCACCGGCGGAGAGCGGCCCGCGGCACGTCCGCCGGCCACCCGAGCCGACACCGGGAAGCCCCCGCCCCGCGGGCAGCACACCCGGCCCCGGCTCTGGCGGGCGACACCGCACGGCTCGTGCTGAGCCCGGCCGGCGGCACACCCGGCGCCCTGGTCCGGCGGGCGCACCGAACTGTCCGCGCCCGGTCCGGGGCGACACCGCACCGCCCCTCGCGAGCCCGGCGGGTGGCGCGCCCGCTTCCAGGGTCCGGTGAGTCCGGTCCGCCCGTGCCGAGTCCGGCGAGCCCACGCCCTCCGTCCCGAGTCCGCGAGCGGCACGCTCGAACTCCGCAGCCCGGCGGGCGGCACCCCGGTGCCGAGTCCGGAAGCCGCGCGGCCCGCCTCCCGGGCGGGTGGGGAGCGGCGTCGTACAGGCCGGTCCCAAGCCCGGCAGGGCCCCGTACCGTGGACCGGGTGAGCACCCTGGAGCGTATGAGGGACTGGCTGCGGGCCCACCCCCTCGCCCTGGACGCCGCCCTCGCAGCAGGCGTCCTCGTCAGCATGGTGGCCGGCTCCTTCGTCGACCCGCACGGGGCCGACGGTACGACCTGGGGCGCCCGCACCCCGGACGCCCTCAGCCTCGCCCTCATGGTCCTCGGCTCCGCGGCCCTGGTCTTCCGCCGCCGCTCCCCGATGAAGGTCCTCGCGGCGACCGTCGCCGTCTCCCTGGTGGAGCTGGTGACCGCCGACCCCCGGGCCCCGGTCGCGATGTCCGCCGTCGTCGCCCTCTACACCGTGGCCTCGACCACCGACCGCCCCACGACCTGGCGCGTCGGCCTGGCCACCATGACCGTCCTCACGGCGGTCGCGATGCTCGCCGGACCGCTGCCCTGGTACGCCCAGGAGAACCTCGGCGTCTTCGCGTGGACCGGCATGGCCGCCGCGGCGGGCGACGCCGTCCGCAGCCGCCGCGCCTTCGTGCACGCGATCAGGGAACGCGCCGAACGAGCCGAGCGCACCCGCGAGGAGGAGGCGCGCCGCCGGGTCGCCGAGGAGCGGCTGCGGATCGCCCGCGATCTGCACGACGTCGTCGCCCACCACATCGCGCTCGTCAACGTGCAGGCCGGAGTCGCCGCCCATGTGATGGACAAGCGCCCCGACCAGGCCAAGGAGGCGCTCGCGCACGTACGGGAGGCCAGCCGGTCCGCGCTGAACGAACTGCGCGCCACCGTGGGCCTGCTGCGCCAGTCCGGCGACCCCGAGGCGCCGACCGAGCCGGCCCCCGGACTGGCCCGGCTCGACGAGCTCGCCGACACCTTCCGCAACGCGGGACTCCCCGTCGAGGTGGCCCGCTCCGACCACGGCACGGCTCTGCCCGCGGCCGCCGACCTCGCCGCGTACCGGGTGATCCAGGAAGCCCTCACCAATGTGCGGAAGCACGCGGGCCAGGGAGCGAAGGCCGAGGTCAGCGTGGTCCGGGTCGGGCCCGTGGTGGAGGTGACCGTCCTCGACAACGGCCCCGGACCGGACACCGGCCTGGACAACGGCCCCGGAAGCGGCAACAACCCCGGAGAGGACGCCGCCCCGCAGGAGGGCGGCGGCCACGGGCTGCTCGGCATGCGGGAGCGGGTCACCGCCATCGGCGGGAGCTGCACGGCCGGTCCCCGCTACGGAGGCGGCTTCCGCGTCCATGCGATCCTTCCGGTCAAGAACCACGCGCCTGCCCTGGGGGACCCCGTATGACGATCCGTGTCGTGCTCGCCGACGACCAGGCGTTGCTGCGCAGCGCGTTTCGCGTGCTGGTCGACTCGGAGCCGGACATGGAGGTCGTGGGGGAGGCGTCCGACGGCGCCCAGGCCGTGGCGGTGACCCGGGACGAGCGGGCCGACGTGGTGCTGATGGACATCCGGATGCCCGGGACCGACGGCCTCACCGCCACCCGGCTGATCACCGCCGACCCGGGCCTCGCTCACGTACGGGTCGTGATGCTGACGACCTTCGAGGTCGACGAGTACGTCGTGCAGTCGCTGCGGGCCGGCGCGTCCGGGTTCCTCGGCAAGGGCGCCGAGCCCGAGGAACTGCTGAACGCCATCCGGATCGCCGCGGGCGGTGAGGCGCTGCTGTCCCCGGCGGCGACCAAGGGGCTGATCGCGAGGTTCCTCGCGCAGGGCGACGGCGCGGACGACGGGCGCGGCGCCGCCCGCTCCGAGCGGCTCGGCGCGCTCACCGGGCGCGAGCGCGAGGTGCTCGTCCAGGTCGCCGCGGGCCACTCCAACGACGAGATCGCCGAGCGCCTCGAAGTGAGTCCCCTCACGGTGAAGACACACGTCAACCGGGCCATGGCCAAGCTCGGCGCCCGTGACCGGGCACAACTGGTCGTCATCGCGTACGAGTCCGGCCTGGTACGCCCGAGGGTGGACTGAGCGTTACCTGCGCGTACTGCGCCTGGAGTAGGTTCCCGGTTAGGAAATGGACCCAGGGGCTACGGATCGTCGCCCGTTCATGGCCCAGGGTGTGACGTGGGGGGTTCCCCCGTACCCCGCTTTCCGCTCGAACCACAGAAGAGAGACCCACCACCCATGTCCTGGCTGTCCAGATTCAGCCTCGCGCAGCGGGCCCTCATAGGGCTGATGTCGATCATCGCGCTCGTCTTCGGGGCGATAGCGATCCCCCAGCTCAAGCAGCAGCTGCTGCCCACCATCGAACTGCCCGTGGTGTCCGTGCTCGCGCCGTACCAGGGTGCGTCTCCGGATGTGGTCGAGAAGCAGGTCGTCGAGCCCGTCGAGAACAGCCTCCAGGCCGTCGACGGCATCACCGGTGTCACCTCCACCGCGAGCGAGGGCAACGCCGTGATCATGGCGTCCTTCGACTACGGCAACGACACCAAGCAGCTCGTCGCCGATGTCCAGCAGGCCGTCAACCGGGCCCGCGCCCAGCTCCCGGACGGCGTCGACCCGCAGGTCATCGCCGGTTCGACGGACGACATCCCGACCGTCGTCCTCGCCGTCACCTCCGGCCAGGACCAGCAGGCCCTGGCCGACCGGCTCGACCGCACGGTCGTCCCCACCCTCGAGGGCATCGACGGCGTCGGCCGGGTCGATGTCGCCGGTGTGCGGGACCTCCAGGTCACCGTCACGCCCGATGACAAGAAGCTGGCGAAGGCCGGTCTCACCCCGGCCGCCCTCGGCCAGGCTCTCCAGGCGGGCGGGGCGACCGTTCCGGCCGGCTCCTTCGACGAGGGCGGCAGCAACCGCACCGTGCGGGTCGGCGGCGGCTTCACCTCGCTGAAGCAGATCCAGGACCTGATGGTCACGGGGCTGCCCGGCAAGAAGCCGGTGCGCCTCGGCAGTGTCGCCACGGTCCAGCAGGAGCAGGCCAAGGCCGACTCCATCACGCGCACCGACGGCCGCCCGAGCCTCGCCGTGACCGTCACGATGTCCCACGACGGCAGCGCGGTCGCCATCTCCGACGCGGTCAAGAAGAAGCTGCCCGGCCTGCGGGCCGACCTGGGCGCGGGGTCGGCGATCACCGTCGTCAGCGACCAGGGACCGGCGGTCTCCAAGTCCATCCACGGGCTGACCACCGAGGGCGCCCTCGGCCTGCTCTTCGCGGTCCTGGTCATCCTGCTCTTCCTCGCGTCGATCCGTTCGACGCTGGTCACCGCGGTGTCCATCCCGCTGTCCGTGGTGCTGGCCCTGGTCGTGCTGTGGACCCGTGACCTGTCGCTCAACATGCTGACGCTGGGCGCGCTCACCATCGCGATCGGCCGGGTCGTCGACGACTCGATCGTCGTCCTGGAGAACATCAAGCGGCACCTCGGATACGGCGAGGAGCGCGAGGAGGCGATCCTCACCGCGGTCCGCGAGGTGGCCGGCGCGGTCACCTCCTCGACGCTCACCACGGTCGCCGTCTTCCTCCCGATCGGTCTGACCGGCGGCATGGTCGGCGAACTGTTCGGCTCCTTCAGCCTGACGGTCACGGCGGCGCTCCTCGCGTCCCTGCTCGTCTCGCTGACGGTCGTCCCGGTTCTCTCGTACTGGTTCCTGCGCGCCCCCAAGGGCACCCCGGCGGACGCCGAGGAGGCCCGGCGCCAGGCCGAGGAGAAGGAGGAGCGCAGCCGTCTCCAGCGCTTCTACGTCCCCGTCCTGCGCTTCGCGACCCGTCGCCGGCTGACCAGCCTGCTCATCGCGGCCGCGATCCTCGTCGGCACGTTCGGCATGGCGCCCCTGCTGAAGACGAACTTCTTCGACCAGGGCGAGCAGGAAGTCCTCACCGTCAAGCAGGCGTTGAAGCCGGGCACCAGCCTGGCCGCGACCGACGCGCAGACGCGGAAGGTCGAGAAGGTCCTCGCCGGCGTCAAGGGCGTCAAGGACTACCAGGTCACCATCGGTTCGTCCGGCTTCCTGGCGGCCTTCGGCGGCGGTACGGACACCAACCAGGCGTCGTACCAGGTCATGCTGGAGGACTCCGCGTCCTCCAAGGACGTCCAGGCCCGTATCCAGAAGGGGCTCGGCGGGCTCTCCGGCGCCGGCACCCTCACGGTCTCGGCCGGCAACGGGTTCGGCAGCCAGGATCTCAAGGTCGTCGTGAAGGCGGCGGACGGGGACGTGCTGCGCAAGGCGGCCGGCCAGGTCCGCGACGAGGTCGCCAAGCTCGACGACGTCACCGACGTCACGAGCGACCTCTCCCAGAGCGTGCCGCGCATCTCGGTCACGGCCAACTCCAAGGCGGCGGCGGCCGGTTTCAACGAGGCCACGCTCGGCGCGGCCGTCACCCAGGCGGTCCGCGGCACGACCAGCGGCAAGGCGATCCTGGACAACACCGAGCGGGACGTCGTCATCAAGACGGCCGAGCCGGTCGGCACGCTCCAGGAGCTGCGCGGGCTGCGGCTCGGCGCGGTGAAGCTCGGTGACATCGCCGACGTGAAGCTGGTCGACGGGCCGGTCTCGATGACCCGCATCGACGGCCAGCGGGCCGCCACGATCACGGCCAAGCCGACCGGTGACAACACCGGCGCGGTCAGCGCGGATCTCACGGCGAAGCTCAAGACGCTGAAGCTGCCCGCCGGTGCCACGGCGGCGATCGGCGGTGTCTCCTCGGACCAGAGCGACGCGTTCAAGAACCTCGGCCTGGCGATGCTGGCGGCGATCGCGATCGTCTTCATGCTGCTGGTGGCGACGTTCCGTTCGCTGGTCCAGCCGCTGATCCTGCTGGTGTCGATCCCGTTCGCGGCGACCGGCGCGATCGGTCTGCTCGTCGTCACGGGTACCCCGATGGGCGTCCCCGCGATGATCGGCATGCTGATGCTCATCGGCATCGTGGTGACGAACGCGATCGTGCTGATCGACCTCATCAACCAGTACCGCGCGCAGGGTTACGGCGTGGTCGAGGCCGTGATCGAGGGTGGCCGGCACCGGCTCCGCCCGATCCTGATGACGGCGCTGGCGACGATCTTCGCGCTGCTGCCGATGGCGCTGGGCGTGACCGGCGAGGGCGGCTTCATCGCGCAGCCTCTCGCGGTGGTCGTGATCGGCGGTCTCATCACGTCGACGCTGCTGACGCTGCTGCTCGTTCCGACGCTCTACGCGATGCTCGAACTGCGCAAGGAGCGCCGGGCGAAGAAGCGGGCGGCGAAGCGGGATTCGGCGAAGAAGGAAGCCGAGTCCGGCGAGTCCGGCGAGAGCGCCGTCGGCGACGAGGACAAGTCCCCGGAGCCGGCCGGAGTCTGATCCGGTTCCAGTAACGGGCCCCCGCCCCGGCGTTCACGCGCCGGGGCGGGGGCCCGCCGCTTTTCGGCCACACCGGAGCCGCCGGGATCCCGGCCGCACCCGAGCCCTCCGGAATTGGTCCATACCAAAGCCTTGACGCGGCTTTGCTTGCGCCTTAAAACAACTGATGAACACCTCTCTTTCGGCCCCCCACCGGAACGTTCAGGGCGCACATCGGCGAAAGGTATGACATGGGCATGCAAAACAAATGGAGACGAGCGGCGTACGCCGCGGTCGGCACCCTTGTCCTCGGACTGCTGAGCGTGCTCCCGGCCTCGCCCGCCGCGGCCGCCACGGGGCAGATCAGCGGCCTCGCGGGCAAGTGCGTCGACGTGGCCGGCGCGGGCACCGCCAACGGCACGGCCGTCCAGCTCTACGACTGCAACGGCACCGCCGCACAGCAGTGGAACGTCGGTGCGGACGGCACGATCCGGGCGCTCGGCAAGTGTCTGGACGTCACCGGCAACTCGACCGCCTCCGGCGCCCAGCTCCAGCTGTGGGACTGCACCGGCGGCCCCAACCAGCAGTGGGTCGTCACCGCCGCCCGGGACATCGTGAACCCCCAGGCCGACAAGTGCGCCGACGTCACCGGGAACAACTCGGCCAACTCCACCCGGCTGCAGATCTGGACCTGCACCGGCGGCGCGAACCAGAAGTGGACGGCTCCGGCCACCGGTGGCGGCACCCCGAGCGGATTCGTCGTCTCCGAGGCCCAGTTCAACCAGATGTTCCCGAACCGGAACTCCTTCTACACGTACAGCGGCCTGACCGCCGCGCTCGGCGCCTACCCCGCCTTCACCACGACCGGCAGCGACACGGTCAGGAAGCAGGAGGCCGCGGCGTTCCTCGCGAACGTCAACCACGAGACCGGCGGACTCGTCTACGTGGTGGAGCAGAACACCGCCAACTACCCCACCTACTGCGACTGGAGCCAGTCCTACGGCTGCCCGGCCGGCCAGGCGGCGTACTACGGGCGCGGCCCGATCCAGCTCAGCTGGAACTTCAACTACAAGGCCGCGGGTGACGCGCTCGGCATCGACCTGCTCGGCAACCCCTGGCTCGTCCAGAACGACTCGGCCGTGGCCTGGAAGACCGGCCTCTGGTACTGGAACACCCAGTCGGGCCCCGGCACCATGACCCCCCACAACGCGATGGTCAACAGCGCCGGCTTCGGCCAGACCATCCGCAGCATCAACGGCTCGCTGGAGTGCGACGGCAGGAACCCCGCACAGGTGCAGAGCCGCGTGGACGCCTACCAGCGCTTCACATCGATCCTCGGCGTCACGCCGGGAGCCAACCTCTACTGCTGACGGCACTGCCGGCGGCTCGACGGCAAGGGGCGCCCCTCATGACCGAGGGGCGCCCCTTGCCTTCGAGCCGCCAGGTCTACGGCAGTGCCAGCATGCGCTCCAGCGCCAGCTTCGCGAACGCCTCGGTCTCCTTGTCGACCTCGATGCGGTTGACGAGGTTGCCCTCGGCGAGGGACTCCAGGGTCCACACCAGGTGCGGCAGGTCGATGCGGTTCATCGTCGAGCAGAAGCAGACCGTCTTGTCGAGGAAGACGATCTCCTTGCCCTCGGGCGCGAAACGGTTCGCCAGACGCCGTACGAGGTTCAGCTCCGTGCCGATCGCCCACTTGGAGCCGGCCGGGGCGGCCTCCAGGGCCTTGATGATGTACTCCGTGGAGCCGACGTAGTCCGCCGCCGCGACGACCTCGTGCTTGCACTCGGGGTGCACGAGGACGTTGACGCCGGGGATGCGCTCGCGCACGTCGTTCACCGAGTCCACGCTGAAGCGGCCGTGCACCGAGCAGTGGCCGCGCCACAGGATCATCTTCGCGTCGCGCAGCTGCTCCGTGGTCAGCCCGCCGTTCGGCTTGTGCGGGTTGTAGAGCACGCAGTCGTCCAGGGACATGCCCAGGTCGCGGACGGCGGTGTTGCGGCCGAGGTGCTGGTCGGGCAGGAACAGCACCTGCGAACCCTGTTCGAAGGCCCACTCAAGGGCCCGCTGGGCGTTCGACGACGTACAGATCGTGCCGCCGTGCTTGCCGGTGAACGCCTTGATGTCCGCGGACGAGTTCATGTACGAGACGGGCACGACCTGCTCGGCTATGCCGGCCTCGGTCAGCACGTCCCAGCACTCGGCGACCTGCTCGGCGGTGGCCATGTCGGCCATCGAGCAGCCCGCGGCGAGGTCCGGCAGGACGACCTTCTGGGCGTCGCCCGTGAGGATGTCGGCGGACTCCGCCATGAAGTGCACACCGCAGAAGACGATGTACTCGGCCTCCGGGCGGGCCGCCGCGTCGCGGGCCAGCTTGAAGGAGTCACCCGTGACGTCCGCGAACTGGATGACCTCGTCGCGCTGGTAGTGGTGGCCGAGCACGAAGACCTTGTCGCCGAGCTTCTCCTTGGCCGCACGCGCGCGCTCGACCAGGTCCGGGTCGGACGGAGAGGGCAGGTCGCCGGGGCACTCGACGCCCCGCTCGCTCTTCGGGTCGGCCTGGCGGCCGAGCAGCAGCAGAGCGAGGGGCGTCGGCTGTACGTCGAGGTCCTGGGTCTGGGCGGTGGTCACGACACGCACCCTTTCTGTTTCTGCGGCTCGCCGGGCTCGTAAGGGAGCGGGCCCGGCGGAACGATGCCTTTTCGTCGAATTGACGCTATCTATCATAACCGCTTCACGTCACGTTGACGATGGCCATAGCGTCCATGTGACGTGAATCCCGGTCGCCTCTCCGGCGGGTGACACCCCGGTGTCCGTGGGGTTCTCCACAGGTCGGTGTGCGTGCGCGGGCGTATGTGCGAGCATGAAGAGAGAAGGCAAAAGACATGAGCTCGGCCCCGGAATGAATCCGCGGCCCCGCCGGTTGCAACCGTCGGCAAGCAGTCTCCGTACAACCCGGGAGAGAAGCAGATGTCCGTATCGGACGAGACCACCACCGTGAGCGACGGCATCATCCTGTCCGACGCCGCCGCGGCCAAGGTCAAGGCCCTGCTCGACCAGGAAGGCCGCGAGGATCTGGCGCTGCGCGTCGCCGTTCAGCCCGGCGGCTGCTCCGGCCTGCGGTACCAGCTCTTCTTCGACGAGCGCTCGCTCGACGGCGATGTCCTCAAGGACTTCGACGGTGTGAAGGTCGTCACCGACCGCATGAGCGCCCCGTACCTGGGCGGCGCCTCGATCGACTTCGTCGACACCATCGAGAAGCAGGGCTTCACGATCGACAACCCGAACGCGACGGGCTCCTGCGCCTGCGGCGACTCCTTCAGCTAGTCCGGGACCGGCGGGGCCCGAGATCATTCCGGGCGTGTTCAGCCGGCCCCGACTGCCACTGAGCCGAGCCCGCGGCTCACGGCTCCGGCCGAACGCGTGCGTACCGCCGAGTACGGACGAAGGCGGCGTCCCCCTCCGACGGGGACGCCGCCTTCGCGTATCCGGGACGGTGTGTCCGGGACCGGGCAGCCGTTGCCGGGCAGCCGCTAGCGGGCGCCCCCCGACGTCGCTCCGGACGGCTCGGGTGTGTCGAAACTCCCGTGGTGGATCGCCTTGCCGTCCGTCCCCACGACCGTGCGGCCGTCGAGCGGCTCGTCCAGGTGCACCGTCTTCTCGTAGATCTTGGCGATCAGGATGCAGATCCTGTTCTTCCAGGGCTTCTCCGTCACGGTGACGGTGACCTTGCCGGAGCTCTCGCTCGCCGACGCCGTGTAGTCGGCGCACACTCCGCCGGTGAAGCTGACCGTCAGGTCCTTGCCGTCCGCGGTGTAGCCCTGGACGTCGACGTCACGGGTGGCCGCCGGCGAGGACGGCTCGTTCGGGGGCACGGTCGGGTCCGGACTCGGCTGCGCCGAGGAGGCCGGCGAGGCCAGGAACTTCGGGGCGACCGCCGGATGCGTCACGGTGTAGGTGTTGTCCGCGCCGGGCGACCGCACCTCGAACAGCCAGGACGGCACCAGTGCCTGCCGCCCGTTCGCGCGGTGCGCCGCCAGTCCGAAGGTGGCCTTCACGACCGTCACCGACTCCGGCCTCGGTGCCGGGGTCGGGTGCTCGCACGGCATCTCGTCCCGGTCCTTCAGCGGTACGGGGCTGGCGCAGCCGCCGATGCCCATGCGCCGGTCGCCCGTTGCCGACGCCGACCCGTTCATCAGGTCCAGCGTCTTCCGCGCGCCGACGACCGGGTACGCGTCCCCCTCCACCGGCGTCTTCAACTGGCCACTGCCGCCGATGACATGACCGTCCACGTTGATCTGGAGGCCGGTCGTCCACCCGTAGGTGGGCAGTCCGCCCACCACCGGGTCGGCGTTCACCACCCGCACGCGGCCCATGAGTTGGCTCGCGTCCAGCTTCGCGTCGTCCTGGCCCACCGCCTTCAGCACGGGCGCCGCCGCCTTCCTGGCCGCCGCCTCACTCACCGGGGGCGGCGCGAATTCGGTCAGGGAACCGGAGCCGATCGGCCGGCACATCTTGCCCTTGGCGCAGTTGTCGGTCCCCGGAATGTAGGAGCTGAAGGTCCAGGTCCCCGGGGCGTCCGCGTTCACCCGCAGGTTCGGCTCGGCGCCGTCCTTGGCGGTGCCGACCGTCCAGGCGTCCCCGACGAGCCGGGGTGTGCCCGCCAGGTCCAGGGCCTTCGCGAGCCGGGCCACCTCGGCCCGGGTCACGCTGCCCTCGGCCCACTGGACGTGCGCCGAGTTCGGACCCGTGGGGAGTGTGCCGTCCGCGCGGTAGGTCGCGCCGTAGGGGTTGGGCTCGCCGGGAGCGATGCCGGCGGTACCGCCCGTGGCCCCGGTGTTCGCGGCGTAGCCGTCGAGGGCGAGCGGCGGGGGATTGCCGTCGGCGCCGGGCGCACCGGAACGGCCGCCGCCGGACGCGGTCGCGGCGAAGTACGCGCCGCCGCCCCCGACGAGCAGCACTGCGGCGACGACCGAGGCGACGACCGCCGGGCTCCGCCGCCGACGCACCCCACCGGCCGCGGCACCCTCGACGGGACCTCCGACGATCTCCGGGACGGCACCTCCGAGAGAATCCCCGGCGTGCCCGTCGCGGGAACCGTCGGCCGGACTCACGACGACACCCTTGGCGTGCCCGCCGAGCGTGCCTTCGGCGTGCCCGACGGCAGTGTCTTCGACGGTGCCTTCGGCGTACCCGTCGAGCGTGCCTTCGGCGTGCCCGTCGGCAGTGTCTTCGGCCTGCCCGTCGAGCGTGCCTTCGGCGTGCCCGTCGGCAGTGTCTTCGGCGTACCCGTCGAGCGTGCCCTCGGCGTGCCCGTCGGCGTGCCCTTCGGCGTGTCCTTCGGCGGGACTCCCGACGGCACCTTCGATGGGACCCGTGACGCCGCTTTCCGCGGAACCCGCGACGCCGCTGTCGGCCGGAGTCTCCGCAGCTGCTTCGGCGGGATCCTCGACGGGACGCTCGGCGCCATCTTCGCCGGGAGGCTCGGCGGAAGCGTCGCCGGGGCCCTTCGCGTGACCTCCGACGGCGGCCTCGCCGGGACCCGCGTCGGAACCGGCGATGCCGCGTTCGGCGGAGTTCTCCGCAGGACCCGCGCCGGACCCCTCGGCTGCTCCGCCGGTGGATCCGTCGCCGGGATCTCCGGGGGCCGCCTCGGGCGAACGCTCGCCGGGGCCTTCGACGGCGCCCTCGGTGGGACGCTCGACGGAAGCCTCGGCGGTCCCCTCGACGGTCACGTCGGAGGGGACCTCGCCGGAATCCGCGCCGGTCCCATGAGTGGTCCCGTCCACGGAACCTTCCACCGTCTCGTCGGCCGCGTCGGCGGGACCCGCGACGGCGTCCTCGGCGGGGCCCTCGACGGGACCCCTGGCGTGACCCTCGACGGGATCGGTCGCGTCGTTGTCGGGTCGCTCGGTGCTCACCGCATCGCTCCTTCGGCTCCACTGCATTCCCATGACCCGGCCCTGTCAAATGACGGGCTCTCCAGGGTCGTATAGCGCATCCCCTATACGAGGGACAGCGTTGGGACGCAGCGGGGGAGCGCACGGTTCCCTGCGGGCGCACTCCGTCTTCACCCGTTCGGCGCCGCCGGGACTGTCACCCGTACGGCGGCGCCGAACGGTCGGCGCCGGTCAGTCGCCGTAGTCGGACATCGCGTCCAGCAGCCGTGCCGAGGTGGGCGGGACGGTCACCCCGTGGATGAGGGAGAGGGAGACGTGGAGGGGAGGGACCGGTGCGGGAGCCGACCAGTGGCCGGCCATCCGGGCGCAGTCGCCGCGCAGCGACGCCAGATCGCCTTCCAGGTCACTGACCGGGCCGAGCGGAGCGGTGTCATGGACCTTGAGGTTCGTCATACCGGAACCGTATGCACCGTTGCCGTCACGAAGAAAGATCTACTATCGGGTAGTTTTGGCCCTTCAGGGGTCGTGTGCGGACCCGGTAGCGTTAAGTGTCAATCCCCTCCCCTCGCAGGAGCGTGTCCTAGCCGTGCGTATCGCAGTCACCGGCTCCATCGCCACCGACCACCTCATGACCTTCCCCGGCCGCTTCGCCGACCAGTTGGTCGCCGATCAGCTGCACACGGTCTCCCTCTCCTTCCTGGTCGACAACCTCGATGTCCGCCGAGGCGGGGTCGGCGCGAACATCGCGTTCGGCATGGGCCAGCTCGGTACCCGTCCGATCCTGGTCGGGGCGGCGGGCTCCGACTTCGACGAGTACCGCGCCTGGCTGGACCGGCACGGTGTCGACACCGCCTCCGTGCGCATCTCCGAGGTGCTGCACACCGCGCGCTTCGTGTGCACCACCGACGCCGACCACAACCAGATCGGCTCCTTCTACACGGGCGCGATGAGCGAGGCCCGCCTCATCGAGCTCAAGGCCGTCGCGGACCGGGTCGGCGGTCTCGACCTCGTCCTGATCGGCGCGGACGACCCCGAGGGGATGCTCCGCCACACCGAGGAGTGCCGCTCTCGCGCGATCCCCTTCGCCGCCGACTTCTCGCAGCAGATCGCGCGCATGAACGGCGACGAGATCCGGATCCTGCTGGACGGCGCGACGTTCCTCTTCTCGAACGAGTACGAGAAGGGACTCATCGAGTCCAAGACGGGCTGGACCGACGAGGAGATCCTCTCCAAGGTCGGCCACCGGGTGACCACCCTCGGCTCGCGCGGTGTCCGTGTCGAGCGCGCCGGCGACGACCCGATCGAGGTCGGCTGCCCCGAGGAGGAGCTCAAGGCGGACCCGACGGGTGTCGGTGACGCGTTCCGCGCCGGCTTCCTCTCCGGTCTCGCCTGGGGCGTCTCCCTGGAGCGCGCCGCCCAGGTCGGCTGCATGCTCGCCACCCTGGTCATCGAGACGGTCGGCACCCAGGAGTACCAGCTGAGCCGCGCCCACTTCATGGACCGCTTCACCAAGGCGTACGGCCACGAGGCCGCCACCGAGGTCCGGACGCACCTCTCCTAGGCCACGGTTCTCCTGGTCCACGGTCCGGGCCCGCCTCCGCCGCGCGGAGGCCAGGGCCCGGCTCGCCCCGGCGGAGGCGGGAGCCCGCCCCGCCCGGGTGGAGGTTCCGGCCCGGCTCGCGGGTCGGGTTCCAGGACAGCTGG
This sequence comes from Streptomyces sp. NPDC005784, assembly GCF_042871525.1. NCBI lineage: Bacteria > Bacillati > Actinomycetota > Actinomycetes > Kitasatosporales > Streptomycetaceae > Streptomyces > Streptomyces sp. NPDC005784. Next base: position 516,529 of record NZ_JBIAIQ010000001.1, on the reverse strand, counting down.
GACAGCTAGGACAGCCGGCGGACCACATAGGCCGAGCCGTGGTCCGCCGGCTCCTCCCCGACGTACTCCTGGCCCCGCATCTCGCACCACGCGGGGATGTCGAGGCGGGCCGCCTCGTCGTCGGACAGGACCCGGACCGTGCCGCCGACCGGCACGTCCCCGATGACCTTGGCCAGCTCGATCACGGGGATCGGGCAGCGCCGGCCCAGCGCGTCGACCACCAGCGTGTCGACCGAGGCGGGGACCTTCGTCACCGCCGTCGGTGCCCCCAGCTTCTCGCGGACCCCCGCGACCACGCCCGGGAGGACCGACAGGAAGCGGTCGACGTCCTCGTTCGAGGTGCCGGGAGGCAGCGACACCCGCACATTGCCCTCGCTCAGGACGCCCATGGCCTTCAGGACATGGCTGGGGGTGAGGGTGCTGCTCGTGCAGGACGAGCCCGAGGAGACCGAGAAGCCCGAGCGGTCCAGTTCGTGGAGCAGGGTCTCTCCGTCGACATAGAGACAGGAGAAGGTGACGATCCCCGGGAGCCGGCGGACCGCGTCGCCGACCACCTCGACGTCCGGCACCAGTGCGGGCACCCGCGCGCGGATCCGCTCCGTCAGTTCACGCAGCCGTACCGCCTCCCCGGCCGCCTCCGCGCGGACGGCAAGCAGCGAAGCCGCCGCGGCCACGATCGCCGGGATGTTCTCGAACCCCGCCGCCCGCCCCGACTCCCGCTCGTCCGCGGGGCCTTGGGGCGCGAACCGTACCCCTTTGCGCACGACGAGCAGCCCGACGCCCGAAGGGCCGCCCCATTTGTGGGCACTTGCCGTCAACAGGGACCAGGCACCCTCCACCCGCCCCCAGCCCAGCGACTGCGCCGCGTCCACCAGCAGGGGCACTCCCGCCTCCTGGCACATCTGTGCCACCTCGGCCACCGGTTGCTCCGTGCCCACCTCGTGGTTGGCGGACTGGAGGCAGGCCAGCGCGGTGTCGGGGCGCAGGGCGGCGGCGTAGGAAGAGGGGGACACCCGCCCCCCGCGGTCGACCTGAACCCGGGCCACCGCACCGCCCGACGCCTCGTGGGCGTCTGCCGAATGGAGTACCGACGAGTGTTCGACGGCTGACACGATCAGGTGGTCTCCGACGCGCCGCCGACCCGCCAGGGCACCCTCGATCCCGGAGTGCACCGCGCGGGTGCCGGAGGCGGTGAAGGCCAGTTCGTCGGGGCGGCAGCCCACCGCGTCGGCCGCCGCCTCGCGTGCCGCGTCGAGGAGCAGCCGGGCCTGCCGGCCCTCACGGTAGAGGCGGGCGGGATCGGCCCACCCCTCGTCGAGCGAGGCCTGCAGGGCCTGTCGGGCGACGGGGTGCAGCGGAGCCGCGGACGCGGCGTCGAAGTAGGACACGCCACCACGCTAGCCCGTGCTCCCAAGGGGGCGTCAGAAGCCATCCGGACTGGGGCATTCCAGGTGCTCCGACAGGGCCTTGCAGGAGAAACAGCACTCCTTCGGGGAGTCGGGCGGCGCGTTGGGCACCCTCCCCGCGCGACCCCAAATAGCGTCCAGTAGGGTTTGGTCCGCATAAACATCCAAACCCCTGCCCGACGCAGGGCGGCGACCGGACCAGCGAGAAGGCCGCAGCCAACAGCGCGGGCGAGACTCTCGGGAAGGCGCTACGTGAGTCCCAACGGCTCCGACCGCTCGCCGCGGCGCCCGATGCGGCGGAAGCTGCTGCAGGCAATGACTGCGGGCCTGGTCCTGGCGACAGCCACTGGTTGCTCGTACAACTGGGAAGACTTCCCCCGCCTTGGTATGCCCACCCCGGTCACGGAGCAGGCTCCTCGGATCCTCTCCCTCTGGCAGGGCTCGTGGGCGGCCGCGCTCGCTACGGGCGTGCTGGTCTGGGGCCTGATCCTGTGGAGCGTCATCTTCCACCGGCGCAGCCGGACCAAGGTCGAAGTTCCTCCGCAGACCCGGTACAACATGCCCATCGAGGCGCTGTACACGGTGGTCCCGCTCATCATCGTCTCGGTGCTGTTCTACTTCACCGCCCGTGACGAGACGAAGCTCCTCAGCCTCAGCCCGAAGCCCGACGTCACGGTCAACGTGGTCGGCTTCCAGTGGAGCTGGGGCTTCAACTACATCGAGAACGTCCCCGGTTCTTCCGGGAACGCCAAGACCGACCCGAACCTGGCCGCCATTCCGGACCGGTTCAAGAAGGACTTCCCGGCGAACGCCGGCGGTGTCTACGACGTCGGCACGCCCGCCACGAAGAACCCGCAGACGGGCAACCCCGGTCCGACCCTCTGGCTCCCCGAGGGCAAGACGGTCCGGTTCGTCCTCACTTCGCGTGACGTCATCCACTCCTTCTGGGTGGTGCCGTTCCTCATGAAGCAGGACGTCATCCCGGGGCACACCAACTCCTTCCAGGTGACCCCGAACCGTCAGGGCACCTTCCTGGGCAAGTGCGCCGAGCTGTGCGGCGTCGACCACTCCCGGATGCTCTTCAACGTGAAGGTCGTCTCCCCCGAGCGCTACGAGGCCCACCTCAAGCAGCTCGCGGCCAAGGGACAGACCGGTTACGTCCCGGCCGGCATTGAGCAGACGGGCCACGAGAAGAACCGGGAGACGAACAACCTGTGAGCATCCTCAACGAACCCCAGGGTGCCGCCGCAGCCGAAGACTCGTACGAGAACGAGCTGCCGGTACGGCGCAAGCAGCCCGGCAGCGTCGTGATCAAGTGGCTCACCACCACTGACCACAAGACGATCGGCACGCTGTATCTCGTGACGTCGTTCGCGTTCTTCCTCATCGGCGGCGTCATGGCGCTGCTGATGCGTGCGGAACTGGCGCGTCCCGGACTGCAGATCCTGACGAACGAGCAGTTCAACCAGGCGTTCACGATGCACGGCACGATCATGCTGCTGATGTTCGCGACGCCGCTGTTCGCCGGTTTCGTGAACTGGATCATGCCGCTCCAGATCGGCGCGCCCGACGTGGCGTTCCCGCGGCTGAACATGTTCGCCTACTGGCTGTACCTCTTCGGCTCGACGCTCGCCGTCGGCGGCTTCCTCACCCCGCAGGGTGCGGCCGACTTCGGCTGGTTCGCCTACAGCCCGCTGTCGGACGCGGTCCGCTCGCCGGGCATCGGCGCGGACATGTGGATCATGGGTCTGGCCTTCTCCGGCTTCGGCACCATCCTCGGCGCGGTCAACTTCATCACCACGATCATCTGCATGCGCGCTCCCGGCATGACGATGTTCCGTATGCCGATCTTCGTGTGGAACGTGCTGCTCACCGCGGTCCTGGTGCTGCTGGCCTTCCCCGTCCTCGCGGCGGCGCTGTTCGCGCTGGAGGCGGACCGAAAATTCGGTGCGCATGTGTTCGACGCGGCAAACGGCGGAGCCCTGCTCTGGCAACACCTCTTCTGGTTCTTCGGCCATCCAGAGGTGTACATCATCGCCCTGCCGTTCTTCGGCATCATCTCCGAAGTCATCCCGGTGTTCTCGCGCAAGCCGATGTTCGGTTACATGGGCCTGATCGGCGCGACCATCGCGATCGCCGGTCTCTCCGTGACCGTGTGGGCGCACCACATGTACGTCACCGGTGGCGTTCTGCTCCCGTTCTTCTCCTTCATGACGTTCCTCATCGCCGTACCGACCGGCGTGAAGTTCTTCAACTGGATCGGAACGATGTGGAAGGGCTCGCTGTCCTTCGAGACACCGATGCTCTGGGCCGTCGGCTTCCTCATCACGTTCACCTTCGGTGGTCTGACCGGCGTCATCCTGGCCTCGCCGCCGATGGACTTCCACGTGTCCGACTCGTACTTCGTGGTGGCGCACTTCCACTACGTCGTGTTCGGCACCGTGGTGTTCGCGATGTTCTCCGGCTTCCACTTCTGGTGGCCGAAGATGACCGGCAAGATGCTCGACGAGCGTCTCGGCAAGATCACCTTCTGGACGCTGTTCGTGGGCTTCCACGGCACGTTCCTGGTGCAGCACTGGCTCGGTGCCGAGGGCATGCCGCGTCGTTACGCGGACTATCTCGCGGCCGACGGCTTCACCACGCTGAACACGATCTCGACGATCAGCTCGTTCCTGCTGGGCCTGTCGGTCCTGCCGTTCCTCTACAACGTGTGGAAGACGGCCAAGTACGGCAAGAAGGTCGAGGTCGACGACCCGTGGGGCTACGGCCGTTCGCTTGAGTGGGCGACCTCCTGCCCGCCGCCGCGGCACAACTTCCTCACGCTGCCGCGGATCCGCAGTGAATCCCCGGCGTTCGACCTGCACCACCCGGAGATCGCCGCTCTCGACCAGCTCGAGAACGCCGGTCACGGTTCGGCGTCCCTCGGCGGCGGCAAGGAGGAGGGCAAGTGAAGGTCCAAGGCAAGATGTTCCTCTGGCTGGCCGCATTCCTCCTCATCATGGGGATCGTCTACGGCGTGTGGTCCAAGGAGCCGGCCGGTAGTACGGCCCTCTTCATGGGCTTCGGTCTCAGCATGATGATCGGCTACTACCTGGCCTTCACGGCCCGGCGGGTCGACCAGCTGGCGCAGGACAACAAGGAGGCCGACGTCGCGGACGAGGCCGGCGAGGTGGGCTTCTTCAGCCCGCACAGCTGGCAGCCGCTCTCGCTCGCCGTCGGTGGCGCGCTCGCCTTCACGTCCGTCGTCTTCGGCTGGTGGCTGCTCTACTTCGCGGCCCCGCTCATCGTGCTCGGCCTGTGGGGCTGGGTCTTCGAGTACTACCACGGTGAGAACCGCACCCAGTAGCACGCGCTGAACGCCCGGGAGCCCGGACACTCCGTCAGGAGAGTCCGGGCTCCCTCGTTTGCCGCGACTTCCGTCCCTCACTCGGCTCACTCGGCGCGCCGTGCTTGACGAGCGTTCATAACGTGAGCTCATGAACCACTCACCGCGAATCCGCACGGTCGTCAGCTGCACCGCGCTGGTGGTCGCCCTCGGAGCGGGCGCCACCGCCTGCGGCTCCGACGGCCACCCGCTCTCGGCGAAGCCGTACGACGCGGCGGGACAGATCTCGTTCAAGGGCCTCTCCGGAGACAGCAAGAAGTCGACGAAGGTGGACCCCGACAAGCCCCTGGAAATCACCTCCGAGAGTGACGCCGGACGCATCACCGACGTGACCGCCACGGACGCGTCAGGACGCTATGTCGCGGGCGAACTGGCCGCCGACGGCAGCCGCTGGCACAGCACCTCGCCCCTCGCCGCAGGCGCCCACTACACAGTGCGCGTGAGCACCGAGGACGAGGACGGCGCCCCCGGCCGCAAGGTCATCGGCTTCGACACCAGCACGCCCAAGGCCAAGAAGCTGCTGAACGTCGGATTCGGGCCCAAGACGGGCAAGTACGGCGTCGGCCAGCCCATAACGGCCGAACTCAGTGCCCCCGTCAAGGACAAGGCGGCCCGCACCGTCGTCGAGCGCGCCCTCAGAGTCGACTCCACCCCCGCGGTGGACGGCGCCTGGCACTGGGTGGACGACAAGACGCTGCACTACCGCCCGAAGGACTACTGGCCCGTCCACGCCACCATCACGGCGCACAGCAACCTCGCCGGCGTCAGGATCGGCGAACGTCTCTGGGGCGGCGACGCCAAGCCCGTGAAGATCACCACGGGCGACCGCCTGATCGCCCTGACCGACGCCGCCACACACTCCATGACGGTCTACCGCAACGGCCAGGACATCAAGGAGATCCCCGTCACCACCGGGAAGCCCGGCTTCGACACCCGCAACGGCGTCAAGGTCGTGCTCGGCAAGGAGTACTTCGTACGGATGCGCGGGACCAGCATCGGTATCGCCGAGGGCAGTTCGGACTCCTACGACCTGCCCGTGTACTACGCGACACGGGTCACCTGGAGCGGCGAGTACGTGCACGCCGCGCCCTGGTCGACCGGCTCGCAGGGGTACGCCAACGTCAGCCACGGCTGCACCGGAATGAGCACCGAGAACGCCGAGTGGTTCTTCAACACGTTCAACGAGGGCGACATCGTCAAGGTCGTCAACTCCGAAGGCAAGACGATGGACGCGTTCGGCAACGGGTTCGGCGACTGGAACCTCGGCTGGAAGAACTGGCGCGCGGGCAGCGCCCTGGTGGGCGGATCCCCGGACGCCCCGAGCCCGGCCCAGCGCGCGAGGCTGCGTCCCGAGAGCGTGTGAGGCCGCGCCCCTCGCGGGGCGCGGGTTCCTCAGGCGCTCTGAAGGTTCCTGCGACGCAGCAGGGAGGCCAGTGAGGCGGCGAACTCCACCGGGTCGACCGGCAGGGTCACCGCGGCGTCCGCGCGGCTCCAGGTGGCCAGCCAGGCGTCCTGCGGGCGCCCGATGAGCACCAGCGCGGGCGGGCAGTTGAAGATTTCGTCCTTGATCTGCCGGCACACCCCCATGCCGCCCAGCGGAACCGCCTCGCCGTCCAGCACGCAGACGTCGATGCCGCCCTTGTCGAGCTCCCTGATGACGGCGGCCGGCGTCGCGCACTCGATGAACTCGACGAGGGGAACGTCCGGTGCGGGCCTGCGCCCGGTGGCGAGCCGCACCTGTGCGCGGGTGTTGGAGTCGTCGCTGTAGACCAGCACCGTGGCGGTCGGCTGCATTCTTCCTCCGAGACGTCAGCGTCGTACGGACATCAAGCGATCGGGCTGATCGTCCCCGGCCCGATGCGCGGATGCTACTCCCTTGAACACCTCGTCAACACCGGTTCGGACAGGGCTTCGATGGGCCATACGGGCTGGACACACCCCGTCAACACCCCGAACGGCACCCCCCGGGGTGAGGGCGGGATAAGCGACCGACATAATGTCGGTCGTGGCGACAGCAACGACAGTAGAAACCGGGCACGCGCACCCGTCGGTCAATCGGCCGAACCTCACCAGCGTCGGAACCATCATCTGGCTGAGTTCCGAGCTGATGTTCTTCGCGGCCCTCTTCGCGATGTACTTCACCCTGCGATCGGTGACCGGGCCGGATCACTGGAAGGCGATGGCAAGCCATCTCAACCTTCCGTTCTCGGCGACGAACACCACGATCCTGGTGCTCTCCTCCCTGACCTGTCAGCTCGGCGTGTTCGCCGCCGAGCGCGGGGACGTGAAGAAGCTCCGGATGTGGTTCATCGTCACCTTCATGATGGGTGCGATCTTCATCGGCGGTCAGGTCTTCGAGTACACCGAACTGGTCAAGAAGGACGGGCTCTCGCTCTCCTCCGACCCGTACGGCTCGGTGTTCTACCTGACCACCGGCTTCCACGGACTGCATGTGACGGGCGGCCTCATCGCCTTCCTGCTGGTCCTCGGTCGCACCTACGCGGCTCGGAGGTTCACTCACGAGCAGGCAACCGCCGCCATCGTCGTGTCCTACTACTGGCACTTCGTCGATGTCGTCTGGATCGGCCTTTTCGCCACGATCTACCTGATCAAGTAATCGGGCCCAGGCCCGAAACATCCAGAAGCACCGACGCAGAAGATCCTGACACCGGGGTAATCCGTGAAAAAGCTCTCCGCACGACGACGCCATCCGCTGGCGGCGGTCGTCGTCCTACTCCTCGCGCTGGCGGCCACCGGGGGGCTGTACGCCGCGTTCGCTCCCGCGGGCAAGGCGCAGGCCGATGAAACCGCCCAGTCCCTCGGTATCACCGAGGGCAAGAAGCTGTACTCCGTGGGCTGCGCAAGCTGCCACGGAACCGGCGGTCAGGGCAGCTCCGACGGTCCCAGCCTGGTGGGTGTGGGCGCCGCGGCGGTCGACTTCCAGGTCGGCACCGGCCGTATGCCGGCCCAGCAGCCGGGCGCTCAGATCCCGAAGAAGAAGGCCATCTACTCGCAGGCCGAGATCGACCAGCTCGCGGCCTACATCGCCTCGCTCGGCGCCGGCCCCACGATTCCGACCAAGAGCCAGGTCAGCCCCGAGGGCGCGGACATCGCCAACGGCGGTGAACTCTTCCGTACCAACTGCGCCCAGTGCCACAACTTCACCGGCAAGGGCGGCGCGCTGACGCACGGCAAGTACGCGCCGAGCCTGGAGGGTGTCGACCCGAAGCACATCTACGAGGCCATGCAGACGGGCCCGCAGAACATGCCGTCCTTCCCCGACACCACGCTGACGGAGAAGAACAAGCAGGACATCATCGCGTACCTCAAAGCGGTCAACGGTGACGACACCGTGAGCCCGGGCGGTCTTGAGCTGGGCGGCCTCGGGCCGGTCAGCGAGGGCCTGTTCGGCTGGGTCTTCGGTCTCGGAACCCTGGTCGCCGTCGCCGTCTGGGTCGCCGCTCGGACCGCAAAGGCCAAGAAGTCATGAGTAGCCAAGACATTCCAGAAGAGAACGTGCCCGCTGAGCGGGCCTCCGACGACCACACCGAGCACGGTGGTCATGGCGCGGTAGCCGTCGCGGACGAGCAGAACCCGTTCGCGGACCCGGGGCTGCCGCCCCACGAGCACCGCATCCAGGACATCGACGAGCGGGCCGCCAAGCGGTCCGAGCGCCTTGTCGCGATGCTGTTCGTGCTCTCGATGGTGGCCACCGTCGGCTTCATCGCCTCGTACGTGGCGATCCCGAACGACAAGTCGGTCTTCGTCTTCCCGCTCGGGCACATCAGCGCGCTGAACTTCGCGCTGGGCATGACGCTCGGTGTGGCGCTGTTCGCGATCGGCGCGGGCGCGGTCCACTGGGCCCGCACCCTGATGTCCGACGTGGAGATCGCCGACGAGCGTCACGCGATCGAGGCGGAGCCCGAGGTCAAGGCCAAGGTCCTGGCCGACTTCAAGCAGGGTGCCAAGGAGTCCGCGCTCGGCCGCCGCAAGCTGATCCGCAACACGATGTTCGGCGCGCTGGCACTGTTCCCGCTCTCCGGCGTCATGCTGCTGCGCGACCTCGGCCCGCTGCCCGGCACGAAGCTGCGCCACACGCTGTGGTCCAAGGGCAAGCTCCTCGTCAACATGAACACGAACGAGCCGCTGCGTCCCTCGGACGTGGCCGTCGGTTCGCTCACCTTCGCCAAGCCCGAGGGCCTGGAGGTGTCCGACGAGGACTTCCAGAAGGAGATCGCCAAGTCGGCCCTGATGATCATCCGGCTCCAGCCGGACAACATCAAGGACAAGCAGGAACTCGAGTGGTCCTACGACGGCATCGTGGCCTTCTCGAAGATCTGCACCCACGTCGGCTGCCCGATCTCCCTGTACGAGCAGCAGACGCACCACGCGCTGTGCCCGTGCCACCAGTCCACCTTCGACCTCTCCGACGGCGCCCGAGTCATCTTCGGCCCGGCCGGTCATGCCCTGCCGCAGCTGCGCATCGGTGTGAACGCTGAGGGTTACCTCGAAGCGCTCAGCGACTTCGAGGTGCCCGTCGGTCCTGCATTCTGGGAGCGCGGATGAGCACTACCACCACCTCCGACTCGCGCTCCTCGCGCGAGAAGGCGCCCGCCGGTGAGCGGGTCGCCGACTGGGCCGACGGCCGTCTGGGGATCTACTCCCTGGCCAAGTCCAACATGCGCAAGATCTTCCCCGACCACTGGTCGTTCATGCTGGGTGAGATCTGCCTCTACAGCTTCATCATCATCATCCTCACGGGTGTGTACCTGACCCTGTTCTTCCACCCGTCGATGAACGAGGTGGAGTACCACGGCAGTTACATCCCGCTGCAGGGCCAGTTGATGTCCGAGGCGTTCAACTCGACCATGCACATCTCCTTCGATGTGCGCGGTGGTCTGCTGATCCGGCAGATCCACCACTGGGCGGCGCTGGTCTTCCTCGCCGGCATGTTCGTGCACATGATGCGCGTGTTCTTCACGGGTGCGTTCCGCAAGCCGCGTGAGGTCAACTGGGTCTTCGGATTCCTGCTGTTCGTCCTCGGCATGTTCACCGGCTTCACCGGTTACTCGCTCCCGGACGACCTGCTCTCCGGCACCGGTGTCCGCTTCATGGAAGGCGCGGTCCTGTCCGTGCCGATCGTGGGCACGTACCTGTCGTTCTTCCTGTTCGGCGGCGAGTTCCCGGGCGGCGACTTCGTGGCCCGCTTCTACTCGGTGCACGTGCTGCTGCTGCCGGGCATCATGCTCGGTCTGGTGGTGGGCCACCTGATCCTGGTCTTCTACCACAAGCACACGCAATACGCGGGTCCCGGCAAGACGAACAACAACGTCGTCGGCATGCCGCTGCTGCCCGTTTACATGGCGAAGGCCGGAGGCTTCTTCTTCCTGGTCTTCGGTGTCATCGCGGCCATCGCGGCGATCGCCTCGATCAACCCGATCTGGGCGATGGGTCCGTACCGTCCGGACATGGTGTCCACGGGTGCCCAGCCCGACTGGTACATGGGCTTCTCCGAAGGCCTGATCCGTGTCATGCCGGGCTGGGAGATCAACCTCTGGGGTCACACGCTCGTCCTGGGCGTGTTCATCCCGCTGGTGATCTTCCCGCTGGTCCTGGTCGCGATCGCGGTCTACCCGTTCATCGAGTCCTGGGTCACCGGCGACAAGCGCGAGCACCACATCCTGGACCGCCCGCGCAACGTCCCGACCCGGACCGCGTTCGGTGCCGCCTGGATCAGCTGGTACTTCGTGCTGCTCGTCGGCGGCGGCAACGACATCTGGGCCACGCACTTCCACCTGGCGATCAACTCGATCACCTGGTTCGTGCGCATCGCCTTCTTCGTCGTGCCGGTGCTCACCTTCATCGCCACCAAGCGGATCTGCCTCGGCCTCCAGCGCAGGGACCGGGACAAGGTGCTGCACGGCCGCGAGTCGGGCATCATCAAGCGTCTGCCGCACGGTGAGTTCATCGAGGTCCACGAGCCGCTCAGCCAGGACGCGCTGCACACGCTCACCGCGCACGACCAGTACAAGCCGGCCGAGATCGGCCCGACGGTCGACGAGAACGGTGTCGAGCGCAAGGTCTCGGGCGCGAAGAAGCTGCGCGCCAAGATGAGCCAGGGCTTCTACGGGGAGGACAACCAGATCCCCAAGCCCACCGTCGAGGAGTACAAGGAGATCACGAGCGGCCACGGCCACCACTGATCCCCGGCTGTTCGCCACGGCAGGAGCCCCGTCCAGGCAATGGACGGGGCTCTTTGCCGTCTCCCGGGCTGGATAGGGTGGACTCACCCCGTGGTGCGGGGTGATCCACTCCGCGTCACCTACGACCGTGTCACCGACCACCGTGTGACCTACGAACCCAGGAGCGACCATGAGCGCTGTGAACCCCGCTGGAGGCGACACCGCGGCGGGCCGTTCCTGGCCGGCGGTACTGAACGGCCTGCTCGAGGGCCGCGACCAGAGCGCGGACGACACGGCCTGGGCGATGGACCGCATCATGCGCGGAGAGGCGACGGACGCGCAGATCGCCGGGTTCGTGGTGGCCCTGCGGGCCAAGGGCGAGACCGTCCAGGAGATCACCGGACTCGTCCGGGCGATGTACGAGCACGCCAATGTGATCGAGGTGCCCGGACACACCGTCGACATCGTCGGAACGGGCGGCGACGGCGCGAAGACCGTCAACATCTCCACGATGTCCTCGATCGTGGTGGCCGGCACCGGCGCCAAGGTCGTCAAGCACGGCAACCGGGCCGCGTCCTCCGCGTCCGGCTCGTCGGACGTCCTGGAGAAGCTCGGCGTCAATCTCCAGCTCACGGTGAAGCGGGTCGCCGAGGTGGCCGAGGAGGCCGGGATCACCTTCTGCTTCGCCGTGAAGTTCCACCCGGCGCTGCGTCATGTGGCGGCGGCACGCGGCCAGTTGGGCATCCGGACGACCTTCAACGTGCTCGGCCCGCTGACGAACCCGGCACGGGTGAAGGCCCAGGCGGTCGGGGTCGCCGACCCCCGTATGGCGCCGATCGTGGCCGGAGTGTTCGCCGAGCGAGGCAACTCCTCGCTGGTCTTCCGCGGCGACGACGGCCTCGACGAGCTGACCACCACCGCCGGCTCCCACGTCTGGGTGGTCCGCGACGGCCTGGTCACCGAGGAGCGCTTCGACCCGCGCGACGTCGGGCTCGACATCGTCCCGGTGGAGGCCCTGCGCGGCGCCGACGCCTCGTACAACGCGGAGGTCGCCCGGCGCGTGCTGGACGGCGAGAAGGGGCCCGTACGGGACGCGGTCCTGCTGAACTCGGCGGCGGCCCTGGTGGCCCTGTCGCCGACCGGCGCGTCGCTCGCGGACCAGCTCCGCGACGGAATGGAGAAGGCGGCCGAGGCGATCGACTCCGGCGCCGCGAAGCGCACCCTGGACCGCTGGGTGGCCGCCAGCAACGCCTGATCCACCGGTGACACGGAGCAGGGCGCAGTCCAGAATCCGGACTGCGCCTTGCGCGTGGAAGATCCTCTGGCAAGATGCTGTACCAGGTCATGAGTGACAGCCATCAGGCCCCGGCCGGCTGTCCGGCAACCCTCCGTCCGTGGCGGGGTGCCCCGGGTGAAGACCAGGTCGTAGGCAGCGAGGCCTACGGCAAGCGCGGACCCCTCCCGCCCTCCGGGCGGATGCAACCAGGGGTCCTGGTCGTTCGAGGGAGCCTTCTGTGAGCAAGCGAATGCGATAGGGCGTAGAGCCCCGCCCCCGCACACCCTTTTCACCCTTTCCTGCGCTGAGCCCTGCCTCCGGGCGGCCGGCTCGCGCGGTGATCCCGCCTGCCTCTCACAGGAGCTCGCCATGTCTGTCTCCACCGTTGCCGCCGACCAGTCCGTTTGTGCCCCTCTGGCCGTTCTGGGCCGGGATGTCACCGTCCCGCTCGTGACCGGCGGCGAGGTGACCTACGCGGCCCTCGACTACGCCGCCAGCGCGCCCGCCCTGCAGCGGGTGTGGGACGACGTGGCCGCGTACGCGCCGTACTACGGCAGCGTCCACCGGGGCGCCGGCTACCTCTCGCAGCTGTCCACCGACCTCTTCGAGAACGCCCGCAGGACCGTCGAGGAGTTCCTCGACTGCCGCGCCGGCGACCAGGTGGTCTTCACCCGCTCCACGACCGACTCGCTCAACCTGCTCGCCGCCGCGCTCCCGGCCGACTGCCAGGTCTTCGTCTTCGAGACCGAGCACCACGCCTCGCTGCTGCCCTGGCGCGACGCCCGGGTGACCTACCTGAACGCCCCGCGCACCCCGGGCGAGGCCGTCGCCACCCTGGAGCAGGCCCTCGCCGCCCGCGACCCGTACGGACCGGCCCTGGTCTGCGTCACCGGCGCCTCGAACGTCACCGGGGAGCTGTGGCCGGTGCGGGAGCTGGCCGCCGCCGCGCACGCCCACGGCGCCCGTATCGTCCTCGATGCCGCGCAGCTCGCCCCGCACCACCCGGTGTCGGTCCAGGACCTCGACGTCGACTGGGTCGCCTTCTCCGGGCACAAGCTGTACGCGCCCTTCGGCTCCGGTGTCCTCGCGGGCCGCTCCGACTGGCTGCTCGCCGCCGAGCCCTACCTCGCGGGCGGCGGCGCCAGCCGCAAGGTCACCCGGCGTACGGACGGCGGCGTGGACGTGGAGTGGCACGACAGTGCCGCCCGGCACGAGGCCGGCTCGCCGAACGTCATCGGCGCCTACTCGATCGCGTCGGCCTGCAAGGCGCTCACCGAGGAGGGCTTCGACAACCTCGTCGCCCGTGAGCAGCACCTGATCCGCACCGTCCGCGCGGGCCTCGCCGAGGTCCCGGAGGTCCGGGTCCTGTCGCTCTTCGGTGACGACGCCCCGCGGGTCGGCGTCATCTCCTTCGTCGTCGAGGGCTGGAACAGCTCGCACTTCGCGGCCGCGCTCTCCGCCGAGTACGGCATCGGCGTCCGCGACGGCCTCTTCTGCGCCCACCCGCTGGTCCGCACGCTGCTCGGCAGCGACCCGGAGACCCAGGGGGAGTGCGGCGCTCCCGAGGCGGCCCCGGGCGAGAAGTCCCTCAACGCCATCCGCGTCAGCTTCGGGGCCGGTACCCCCGACGAGCACGTCGAGCGGTTCGTCCGCGCGGTGCGCGAGCTCGTCAGGGACGGCGCGCGCTGGCAGTACCGCACCGAGGGCGGCCGCTGCGTCCCGGCGGTCTGACGCACCGAGCGTGCCCGGAGGCGGTGTTGCCGTCGGTCAGGAGTCGAGGCCGATCGCGAACGCCGCCTCCAGGTCGTGCTGGGAGTACGTACGGAACGCCACGTGCGTGTCCGTCGCCTCGACGCCCGGGATCTTGCTGATCTTGCCGGGAATGACGTCCGCGAGGTCGTCGTGGGCCTTGACCCGGACCATCGCGATCAGGTCGTAGGTGCCGGTGACGGAGAAGACCTCGCTGACGCTCTCCAGCGACGCGATCGACTCGGCGATCTCGGGGATCCGGTCCACGCTGGTCTTGATGAGGACGATCGCGGTGATCACGGCTGGTTCTCTCCCTAGGGGGCCGCTGCTGGGGATCTCACCCTACTCGCGGTCCAGCTGACCCGGCTGATCCGCCGGGGGCCCCGGAAGCGGCCCCGGAGCGGGCACGACGGCCGTACGGCGGCGGAACCGGGCCCACGCGTAGACGAAACCCAGGGAGAAGCCCACGAGGTGGGCCAGATAGGCGACCCCGGGGCCCGAGGCGCTGCGGCCCGCCGCCAGCCACTGCAGGGTGAACCAGAACGGCAGCACCACCCAGGCCGGGAACCGCAGCGGCAGGAAGAACAGGAACGGGAAGAGACTGGTCACCCGGGCCTTGGGGAACAGGTACAGGAACGCGCCGAGCACCGCGGAGATCGCCCCGGAGGCCCCGACCAGGGACTGCTGCGAGGTGGCGTTGGCGGCGGCGTAGCCGAGCAGGGCCAGATATCCGCAGCCCAGGTAGAAGAGGGCGAACTCCAGATGGCCCATGCGTTCCTCGGCCATCAGCCCGAAGACGTAGAAGAAGAGCATGTTGCCCAGGAGATGGAGCCAGCTGCCGTGGATGAACAGGGCGGTGGCGGGGGTGAGCGCCTCGCGCGGGGCCCCGCCGAACAGATCGGCCGGGACCACGCCCCAGCGGCGGAAGTACGCCCGCTGGGCGACCAGCAGTTCGTCCCCGGTGCCGTACGCGGGATCGAGGCCCGAGGCGGGACCGATCACGAAGATCAGACAGCACAGGACGATCAGCCCGTACGTCACCGGCGCCGACTGACCCCGCAGCGCCCTGCCGAACGCCGCACTCCAATTGCCGATCATGGTGCAGAGCATGACGTAACCACACCGATGCGCACAGACCGCCTCGCCGCCGCGGACAGCCGAGCGTCGAGTACCCGCCAGGCCGTAGGGTTACGAGCCAGATGCACCGGGAGACCGGTGCCGGACGGACACTAGAAGGAAAGCGACCGCCCTATGACAGTTCCCCTGCCCGACGCCAAGACCCGCTGGCGCTGCGCCCTCTGCGGCAACCTCACGCGTTTCGACGTCACCCGCTCCTCGAAGGTCGTCGAGTACGTACACCTCGACCTGGCCGGTGAGCCGAAGGTCGAGGAGCGCGAGGTGGTCAGTGAGACCATCGAGTCGGTGCGGTGCCGCTGGTGCAACGCGGTGGATCAGGTCGAACTCGTGGACAGGCCGGGCGCCGGCTCCTGACGGAGCGGGCCCCGCACGGATATTGGGGTGAACGGATGGTGGAGACCACAGGCGGGGAGCCGGACGACGGCACCGCCGAGGTGCTCGACCGTCCGCTGCCCGACGGAGTGCGCCGACGTGTCGTGCAGATCGTCTCGGACGGCTTCGGCGGGCTGACCATGGCCGAACTTCCCGCCCAGTTGAGGCAGTACGCCCGATTCGCGCCGAACCGGCGGGCCAAGTTCGCCGGCAACGCCATGGCCGCGGCGCTGGAGACGGACCCGCTGTTCAGACAGCGCATCGCCGAGAAGCTGAGAGAGGCCCAGCCGGAGCTCGTCGCAGTTCTCGACTCGGGCGCGCCGCCTCCGGCCGCGGATCCGCTGGACGTGGCGGCCGCGGCCTATGTGCTGCGTCCCGCGGGCTGGGTGAAGCTGGTGACCGCCGCGGGCGAGGAGGCCCTGCGGGCGGACGCCGAGCGCGCCGACGAGGAGAACCGCGCCGAGCTGGAGCGGCTGCGCACGGAACTCGCCGAGGCCCGCGGGCAGACACGGGCCGAGACCGAACGGCTGCGCACGGAAATGGAATCGGCCAGGAAAGAAGCGGAATCGCTTCACCGCAAGCTGCGCAGCGCCCTCAGCGACGTCAAGCGCGGCGAGGCGGCCCTGCGCAAGCTCCAGGCCGAGACGGACGCGGCGAAGGCGGAGAGCCAGGCCCAGGTGTCCGCCGCCGTGAGCGAGACCCGGCGGCTCAAGGGGCGCCTCTCGGAGGCCGAGGCCGCCCTGGAGGCCACCCGCAAGGCGGCCCGCGAGGGGCGCAGTGTCGAGGACATGCGCGTGCGGCTGCTGCTCGACACCGTGCTGGACGCGGCCCAGGGCCTGCGCCGGGAACTGGCGTTGCCTCCCCTCTCCGTCCGGCCCGCGGAGACCGTGGAGGCGGTCGAACCGGGGCGGATGACGCCGAAGGACATCGCCACCCGCGCGCTGTCCGAGAACGACCCCGCGATCCTGGACCAGTTGCTCGCGCTGCCCCAGGCGCACCTGGTCGTCGACGGCTACAACGTCACCAAGACCGGCTATCCCCAGATGCCGCTGGAGAAGCAGCGGCTGAGGCTGCTCGGGCAGCTCTCGCAGCTGGCCGCGCAGACCGGCGCCGAGGTCACCTGTGTCTTCGACGGGGCCGAGCTGGCCGCGCCGGTGCTGCTCGCGCCGCCGCGCGGGGTGCGGGTGCTGTTCTCCAAGCCCGGGGTCACGGCGGACGAGCTGATCCGGCAGCTGGTGCGGGCCGAACCGCCCGGCCGGCCGGTCATCGTCGTCTCGACCGACCGTGAGGTGGCCGACGGCATCGCCAAGGCGGGTGCGCGGCCGGTTGCGTCCGTGGTGCTCCTCAAGCGCTTCTCACGCGGCTGAGCAATCCCTTTCATTCCTTTTCTCCCTTGTGTTGCCTCACGCTCACTCATGCCCCCTTTCGTACGCCTTTCGCGCGTCTTTGGGGGCGTCATCTTCCGCTCCTGACCGCGGGTTTCGCGTGGGCGGCGTTCCGTGCCCTAAGTCGCATGAGTCACCTACGCACCATGCGCAACCTCTGGGTCTGATGCCCGAATTAGTCGGACCTTCACGCGACGTAGTGTCAAGCGGGTATCACTGCAGGTGAGTTGATTGCAAAGAATGCGCTCGGTGACAAAGAATTTTCAGGTTTGGATTTGAACTGATCACAAGAAGGTCACTAGGGTCATGCCTCGAACCTCCAACTAGGGTGATCACTCATGAGGAGTGACGGTGGAGGGGCACCGCCCGTCGGCGTTCTCGGCAGGCGGCTGGAGGAAGAAGGAGCTCGCCTTCGTGGCGTCCCACCGTCGACCCAAGCAGCCGAGCCGCACCCGTGTGACCGTGCTCACCACCGCCGCCGCTGCAGCCGTTGTCCTCAGCGCCAACGCCGCCAATGCCGCGCCGTCCGAGAAGCCCAACAAGGACGAGGTCAAGACCAAGGTCGACAAGCTCTATCAGGAGGCCGAGCAGGCCACTGAGAAGCTCGACGGTGCCAAGGAGAAGCAGCAGAAGCTGCAGAAGCAGATCGGCGCTCTCCAGGACAACGTCGCCCGCGGTCAGCAGGAGCTCAACGACCTGCGCGACGGCCTCGGTTCGATGGCCAGCGCCCAGTACCGCACCGGCGGCATCGACCCCTCCGTGGCGCTCTTCCTCTCCTCGAACCCGGACGACTTCCTGGACAAGGCCTCGGCCATGGACCAGCTGAGCGCCCAGCAGGTCGGGTCGCTCAAGAAGGTCCAGGAGAAGCAGCGTTCGCTCGCCCAGCAGCGTGCCGAGGCCTCCGCGAAGCTCAAGGACCTCGCCGACACCCGGGCCGAGCTCGCCAAGAAGAAGAAGGAAGTCCAGAGCAAGCTGGGCGACGCCCAGAAGCTCCTGAACTCGCTGACGGCGCAGGAGAAGGCGGCGCTGGCGTCCCAGGAGCAGGACCGGGCGACCCGCGCCAGCGAGCGCGTCGACCTCGGCAACACCAAGGCCGCCTCGGGCCGCGCAGGCGCCGCGTTCGCCGCCGCCCAGAGCGTGATCGGATCGCCGTACGTCTACGGCGCCTCCGGCCCCAGCTCCTTCGACTGCTCGGGCCTCACCTCCTGGGCCTACGCCCAGGCCGGCGTGACCATACCGCGCACCTCGGAGGCCCAGGCCAACGCCGGCACCCGCATCTACTCGCAGAGCGATCTGCAGGTCGGCGACCTGGTCATCTTCTACGGCGACCAGCACCACGTCGGCCTCTACGCCGGCAACGGCCAGGTGCTGCACGCCCCGCACACCGGCGCGGTCGTCCGTTACGAGTCGATCGCCAACATGCCCTTCCAGTTCGGCGTCCGGATCTGATCCGGACGGGCGGTCCGGAACGAACGTCCGCCGCCCGCCGCCCGCAGGGAGCCCCTGCCGCTCCGCCCAAACGGGCGAATTGCGACAACTCCCGCTGACCTCACGCCCCGTCGGTGACCTGCGTCTCCGGCGGGGCGTCACTTTGTGTGCCCGCGGGAGTCTTTGGCCGGTGCGTAGTCGCGCGACTACTGTCTGGCGCGATCCCCCGACGGCGGGGGACCGTCAGCGGAAGGGAGAGCGGCTACCCGTGGGGTTCCATCGCCGCCTTGCACCGACCGGCTTCGACCGGGGCGCCGGCGCCTTCGGTGTCGCCGCCTGCGTGATGTCCGCGGCGGCCGCCGCACTCGGCGCCCTGCCCGCCTCCGCGGCACCGCAGGACGACACCCGGGCCGAGGTGGACCGCCTCTTCACCCAGGCGGAGAAGGCCACCGAGGCGTACGACAAGGCCGACGAGCGCGGCGACGCGCTGCGCAAGCAGATCGGCACGGCACAGGACGAGATCGCCCGGCAGCAGGAGCGCGTCAACACCATGCGGGACGCGCTGGGTTCGCTCGCCGGGGCGCAGTACCGCTCCGGCGGCCTCGACCCCTCGCTCGCGCTGCTCTTCTCCGACAACCCGGACGACTACCTCGACAAGGCCTCCGCGCTCGACCGGATCGGCACCCGGCAGGCCGGCGAACTCAAGGACCTCCAGCAGGCCCTGCGCGGCCTCGCCCAGGAGCGCGAGGAGGCCGACGGGAAACTCGCCGAACTGGAGCGCAGCCGCGAGGCCGTCGCCGGGAACAAGCGGGTCATCGAGGGCAAACTGGCCAAGGCGCGGCAACTGCTCGACTCGCTGCCGTACGCAGACCGCGCCGCCTACGGCCGGGCGTCGCGCTCGGCGCGCGCCGGCCTGCCCGGCCTCGGTGACGCCGTCCCGTCCTCGTCGCGCGCGGCCGTCGCCGTCGCCGCTGCCCGTTCGGCGCTCGGCCGCCCCTATGTGTGGGGCGCCAACGGGCCCGGCGGCTTCGACTGTTCGGGCCTCATGCAGTGGTCGTATGCGCACGCCGGGGTCGGTCTGCCGCGCACCTCGCAGGCCCAGCGGTACGCCGGACGGCAGATCCCGCTCTCCCAGGCACAGCCCGGCGACCTGGTCACCTACCGGTCCGACGCCAGTCATGTCGGGATGTACGTGGGCAACGGCCAGGTGATCCACGCCCCCTATCCGGGCGCCCCGGTGCGCTACGACCCGGTCGGGATGATGCCGATCTCGTCCGTCACCCGGCTCTGACGGGGCCCGGAACCCGCGCCGGGCGGGTCCGGCAGACGGTCCGGCGGGCGGGCGCGGGCACCGTACGATCGGGAGGATGGCCGGTCGAAGGTGTGCGTCGCGAGCGGGGCTCTCCCTGGTGCTGCTGCTCGCCGTGCTCGTCGGCTGCGGCGTCCGGGCGCCGTCGGACACCGCGGCGGCCGAGGTGCGGCGGGTCCTCGACCGGCGGGCGACCGCGGTCCTGGACGGGGACGCGGCGGCGTTCCGGGCCACCGGGGCGTCGGCCGGCGCCGGAACCGGCTTCGCGAACCTGCGCGAGGTGCCGCTGGCGGACTGGTCCTACCGTCTGACCGAGCTGCGCCGCACCGGTGACCGGGCCACCGCCGACGCCCAGCTGCGCTACCGCATCAAGGGCTACGACGCCGCACCGGTCACGGTGGACCGCACGCTGCGGCTGACCCGCGCCGACGGAACCTGGCGCGTCACGTCCGACGAGCCCGCGGGCAGGGGCGGCGCCCAGCTGTGGGACCAGGGAGCCGTGACGGCCGTACGGGGTGAGCACAGCCTGGTCCTCGGGGTCGGGCAGTCCGGTGAGCGGCTGCGTTCCTTCGCGGGTCTCGCGGACCGTGCCGTGCCCGCCGTGTCGGAGGCCTGGGGCACGGACTGGGCGCGGCACGTCGTCGTCCTCGTACCGAAGTCGCTGGAGGGGATGGCCGGGCTGCTCGGGGCTCCGGCGTCCGGGTACCGGGGGATCGCGGCGGTCACCACCGGGGAGGCGGGAGGTTCGGCGAAGGCGCCCGCGGACCGGATCATCGTCAACCCGGACGCGTACGGTGTCCTCGGCGACCTCGGCAAGCAGGTCGTGCTCACCCACGAGACCACGCATGTCGCCACCCGCGCCCACACCACGGCCGCCACCCCGCTGTGGCTCTCCGAGGGGTACGCGGACTGGGCGGGCTATCGCGGCAGCGGGCGGGCGCCCGGGCAGGTCGCGCCGGAACTGGAGCGTGCCGTGGCCGAGGGGCATGTTCCGGCCGCGCTGCCCGACGACGCGGAGTTCGGGTTCACCTCGGACGCGGGCCGGCTGGCGCGGGCCTACGAGGGCGGCTGGATGGCCAGCCGGCTGATCGCCGACCACTGGGGCGAGGTCCGGCTGAACGACTTCTACCGGGCGGTGGGCGACCACCGGGAGCGGGCGGGGGCGGTCGAGGGCGCCCTGCGGGACGTGCTGCGCACGACGCCGGAGCAGTTCACCCGGCTGTGGCGGCAGTACCTCGAGGACCAACTCGGCTGACGCGTGGGGCTGGTCACCGCTCAAGCCGGTGGACGGCCTCCGCGAGCCAGGTCCGCTCCGCCTCGCCGGTCGCCCGCGCCACCCGCAGCATGCCCTGCCGGAACAGGTCGTCGGCCTCCTCCGCGCGCAGGGGCCGGCCGTCCCGGTAGAAGAAGCTCGCCGGGGTCTCAAGGAACTCCTGGCGGCGGCGCAGCACCGCGGCCTGCTCGCGTGGGTCGTCCAGGTGGCGCAGGAACGCCAGCAGGGTGTTGAAGCGGACCTGGTCGGTGATCTCGGCCTGCTTGGGGTGGCGCAGGCGCTCCAGGAGGCCCTCACGGCCCTTGTCGGTGAGCGACAGGATGCGCCGGGGGGCCGCGCCGCTGCCCGGCTCGGTGTGCTGGTCGAGCATGCCCGCGGCGACGAGGCGGGTGATCGCCGGGTAGAGGGCGCCGTCGCTGACCGGGCGGACATGGCCGCTGAGCGCCTTGATGCGCTCCTTCAGCTCGTAGCCGTGCAGGGGCGCCTCGTACAGAAAGCCCAGGATCGACAGCTCCAGCATCCGGTCGGCTCCTCGCTCGTGGGTCGTCGCGGTACGACGCGTCTGCCGTACCGCCGATCACTTTCCCGCATCCCGCTCCGCTCACGGACGCCCGTACCCCGTACCCCGTAGCCGTCCTGATCCTTGCGGGGTTCAGGTGTCCATGGTACCTCTTATCGAGCTACCTCGAAACGAGGTAGCTCGTTTCGAGGGAGGCTTCGTGAACGCCCATCGCAAGCAGCTCATAGCGCTCGCCCACCCCGTCTACCTCTCGCTGCTCGCCTCCGTCGCCGCGGGAATCATCAACACCGTCTGGGTCTCCCGGCTCGGCGGGGACGCCGTGGCCGCCGTCGCCGTCGCGACGAACACCGAGAACGTGCTGCTCGGCGTGGCCCTGGTCTTCGCCTCCGGCACCACCGTCCTGGTCGCGCACGCCCGGGGCGCCCGCGACCCGGGCGCGGTCCGGGCGGCCGTACGCGGAGGCTGGGCGCTGTGCGCCGCGGTCACACCGGTGATCGCCCTCGGCGGCTACCTGCTGCGCGAGCCGCTGGCCCGGCTGGTGCTCGGCGGCGACGGACGCGCGCTGACCCTCGCCGTCCAGTACTTCACCGTCTCCCTGCCCGGCATCGCCGTCTTCTTCGCGCAGAACCTCGTCGACGGCATCCTGAAGGGCACCGGAGACACCCGCACCCCCATGCGCCTCGCCCTGCTGGCCAACGGCCTGATCCTCGGCCTCGACCCGCTCCTCATCCACGCGTACGGCGTCCGGGGCGCCGCCGTCTCGACCGTGCTGTGCCGCTCGGTGGCCCTCGTCGTGGGCCTGCGGGCCCTGCGCCGGAACACCCTGCTGTCCGAGGCGGCGACCGCGAGGCCCGCCGAGGCCACCGGCGCCGCGCTGCGCCGCACCCTCACCACCGGTCTGCCCATGTCCGCCGACTTCACGGTGCGGCAGGGCGGCGCGCTGGTGCTGGTCGCGATCGTGGCCCGCCTTGGGACGACGGCGGTGGCGGCGTACGCGATCGCCTACAAGGTCATGTACATCGCCACCATGGCGTTCTACTCGGTCCGGCAGGCCGCCTCGATCCACACCGCGCACGCGCGGGGCGCGGGCCACGACGAGCGGGGCGCCATCGGACGGCAGGCCGTCCTCGTCTCAGGGACCGTCGGCCTGCTCGCCGCGGGACTCCTGTGCGCCCTGGCGCCCTGGATCATGCGGGCCTTCGGCGCCGGCCCCGCGGTCGCCCACGACGGCGTGCTGTTCCTGCGCTGCGTCGGCCCCTACCTGCTGCTGATGGCCTGCTTCATCGCCCTCGGCGGGGTCTTCGAGGGCAGCGGGGGAGCGCCTGTGCTGCTCCGGGTGACGCTGGCCGGTACGGCGGTCCAGCTTCCGCTCGCCCACGCCGTGTCCGGACTGGGGCTGCCGGGCATCTGCCTGGCCCTCGCGCTGTCCATGACGGTGCAGTGCGCGGCCCTGTGGCTGTGGGCCGGGCGGACCGGACGTCAGGAGGACGCGGTCTCCTTGGTGCGGGCCGCCTGAGCGGGGAGCGCCGGCGTGGGCTCGGAGACCGTGCTCCGCCACAGCACCCGGGCCGCCAGCACTGCGGCGACCACCAGCAGGCCGTTGCGGACGACGAGCAGAGTGATGCCGAGCGGGGTGCTGCCCACGACGTCCGCGAACCAGGTGGGGAACTCCAGCACCGTCACGAAGCACGAGAGCAGCACCAGGCAGGCGGGCACCGTCATCCGGCTCGCGCGAAAGCACAGACAGACCGCCGCGATACCGACCAGCCACACCAGGTACTGCGGGCTGATGACCCGGCTGGTGGCCGTGAACATCAGGACGGCGACGAACGCGGAGTCGGCGAGCGTGTGCGGCAGGAACCGCTTGGCGCACAGCCGCCACAGCAGCAGCCAGCCGAAGGCGAGCGCCGTCAGGAACAGGGCCGCCGTGCTCACCAGGTCGACGTAGGGGCCGACGAACTCGACGGAACCGTAGTTGAGCAGCACCCGCCCGTTCCAGCCGTGGTGCCGGGCCACGTGGAAGACGAGGGAGCCGAGCGACTCCACCTCGGTGCCGCGGTCGCGCTGGGAGGTCAGGAAGGTGAACGCGCCCGGCATCGTCATCCAGAACAGCGCCGCGAACCCGGCCACCGTCGCCGCGGCCGAGACCCAGGCCCGGCGGCGCACGGCGCCGAGCAGCAGGAGCACCGGCCACACCTTCACCATCGCGCCGAAGCCCGTGAGCACCCCCATCACCCGGGGATGGCGGGCTCCGGCGAGCAGCGCGGCGACCGCGACGGCCGTCACCATCACGTCGTAGCGGGCGTACACGGTCGGCCCGAGCAGTGGAACCCCGATCATCCACACCCAGGCGCCGCGCAGCGTCTTGCCGGAGCGCGAGCCCGCGTACAGGAGCAGCCCGAACGTCACCAGGTCGGCGACGAAGGCCAGCACGAAGAAGGCGTGCTGGTAGTCGAGGAACGGCAGCAGGCCGGGGGAGAGGATCGCGAGCGAGGCGGCCGGCGGGTACTGCCAGGTGACGTCGTTCAGCGGGAAGGTGCCGTGCCGCAGGACGTCGTACCAGCCGTGGTAGATCACGGCGACGTCGCTCGTGACGTCCGGGCCGGGGAAGACGTACACCTTGGCCACGAAGAGCAGCAGCATCAGCCTGGTCAGGCCCCAGACTCCCAGCAGTACGGCCACGCCGATCGGGAACCTCGAGCTTCGTGCCCCCGTCATGCCCACCTGGCCCTCTTCGTCCGGAAACCGTGTGCGTCGCCGCCGTGCTCTTCGCGGACCCAGGGTGACGCGCCGGTCTGTGTGCGGGCCGTCAAGTGCGGCCGTGCGGAGCTGTGAGTATAGATTCGATACTGTCGAACACGATGCACAAGACCCTGATCGTGACGAACGATTTCCCGCCCCGCCCCGGCGGCATCCAGGCCTTTCTGCACAACATGGCACTGCGTATGGACCCCGGGCAGCTCGTCGTCTACGCCTCGACGTGGAAGCGCGGCCGCGAGGGCGCCGAGGCGACCGCCGCGTTCGACGCGGAGCAGCCCTTCACCGTCGTACGGGACCGTACGACCATGCTGCTTCCGACGCCGGGCGCCACCCGGCGGGCGGTCGGCCTGCTGCGCGAACACGGCTGTACGTCGGTGTGGTTCGGGGCGGCGGCCCCGCTCGGTCTGATGGCTCCGGCGCTGCGCAAGGCGGGCGCGCGACGCCTCGTGGCGACCACGCACGGCCACGAGGCCGGCTGGGCCCAGCTGCCCGCCGCCCGCACGCTGCTGCGCCGGATCGGTGAGTCCACCGACACGATCACCTACCTCGGGGAGTACACGCGCTCGCGGATCGCCTCCGCGCTGACCCCCGAGGCGGCCGCGCGCATGGTTCAGCTGCCACCGGGCGTCGACGAGCGGACCTTCCACCCCGGTTCGGGCGGCGAGGAGGTCCGGGCCCGGCTCGGACTCAGCGACCGGCCGGTCGTCGTCTGCGTCTCCCGCCTGGTCCCGCGCAAGGGCCAGGACACCCTCGTGCAAGCGATGCCGCGAATCCTGGCGAAGGAGCCGGACGCGGTACTCCTGATCGTCGGCGGCGGGCCGTACGAGAAGGAGCTGCGCAAGCTCGCGCACGACACCGGTGTCGCCGGCTCGGTCCGGTTCACCGGGGCGGTGCCCTGGTCGGAGCTGCCCGCGCACTACGGAGCCGGGGACGTCTTCGCGATGCCGTGCCGGACCCGCAGGGGCGGGCTGGACGTCGAGGGGCTCGGCATCGTGTACCTGGAGGCGTCGGCGACGGGCCTTCCGGTGGTCGCCGGCGACTCGGGCGGCGCGCCCGACGCCGTGCTCGACGGCGAGACGGGCTGGGTCGTACGCGGCGGCTCCGCCGAGGAGACCGCCGACCGCGTCGTCACCCTGCTCGGCGACCCCGAACTGCGCCGCCGGATGGGCGAGCGGGGACGCGCCTGGGTCGAGGAGAAATGGCGCTGGGACCTGCTGGCAGAGCGGCTGAGAGAGCTGCTCTAGCCCCTCGCGGGCACGCGCGTCTCTGGGCCCCGGCCCCCTGACGCCGACAGTGGTTCGGCGCCCTGCCTCCTGCCGCCTCGTTGCATCTACAGGGGCGCTTGCCCCTGTCGTTTGACGATTGCGCCCACGAGGGTGCTGCCCCCTGTCGTTCGGCGCTTGCGAGCGTCTACGGGGGTGCCGCTGGCTGTCTCTCGGCGGCTGCGGGCCGCCCTGGGCCGGCCGCGCAGTTCCTCGCGCCCCTGACGGGGCGCCCCGTCAGGGGCGCGAGGAACTGCGCGAGCAACCACGACGATCCCTACACCCGCCCCCACGGCGGATCCCGGCGGGCACCCACCCCAAGGCGGAGCCGATTGCTCCCCGCTACCGGGGCGGAGCCCGGTAAGCCCCCGCCACCGCGGGGGCGTACGCCAAAGGGCCCCGCCACCGCGGGGGTGGACGCCAAAAGGCCCCGGCGACCAGGCGGAGGCCGTCGGACCCCCGCGAAGGGGGGCCGGCTGGTGTCCGTGCCTGGGGCCGAGGCCCGTCGCTGGGGCGTCAGCCCCGATAAATTGCCTCGATCTCGTTCGCGTAGTCCTTCGCGACCACGTTGCGCTTCAGCTTGAGAGACGGCGTGAGGTGCCCCGACTCCTCGGTGAACTGGTGGGCGAGGATGCGGAACTTGCGTACCGACTCCGCCTTGGACACGGCCGCGTTGCCGTCGTCGATGGCGTCCTGGATGGCGGCGATCAGGTCCGGGTCCTCACGCAGCGACGCCGCGGTCGAGCCGGCCGGCTTCCCGTGCTCCTCGGCCCAGCGGGCCAGGAACTCCTCGTCGACCGTGACCAGCGCGCCGACGAACGGCCGCCCGTCGCCGACCACCATGCACTCCGCGACCAGCGCGTGCGCGCGGATCCGGTCCTCTATCACGGCCGGAGCGACGTTCTTGCCGCCCGCCGTGACGATGATCTCCTTCTTGCGGCCGGTGATGCGGAGGTAGCCGTCCTCGTCGAGGGTGCCGATGTCACCGGTGTGGAACCAGCCGTCGGCGAGCGCCTCGGCGGTGGCGGCCTCGTTGTTCCAGTACCCCTGGAACAGGTGCTCGCCGTGCAGCAGCACCTCGCCGTCGTCGGCGATGCGGATCACGGAGCCGGGCAGCGGCTGGCCGACCGTGCCGATCTTCGTACGGTCCCACGGGTTGAAGGCCGTGGCCGCGCAGGACTCGGTGAGGCCGTAGCCCTCCAGGACCGTGAAGCCGATGCCGCGGAAGAAGTGGCCGAGCCGCTCACCCAGCGGGGCACCGCCCGAGATCGCGTACTCGCCGCGCCCGCCGAGCACCGCGCGCAGCTTGCTGTAGACGAGCTTGTCGAACGTCTTGTACTTGATCTTCAGACCGAGCGACGGGCCCGAGGGGGTGTCCAGCGCGCGGCTGTACGCGATCGCCGTGTCCGCCGCCTTGTCGAAGATCTTGCCCTTGCCGTCCGCCTGGGCCTTGGCGCGCGCCGAGTTGTAGACCTTCTCGAAGACGCGCGGCACACCGAGGATCAGCGTCGGCCGGAACGCGGCCAGCTCGTCGGTGAGGTTCTTGATGTCCGGGACACAGCCCAGCTTGATCGGCGCCATCATCGGCGCGACCTGCACGAGCCGTCCGAAGACGTGCGCGAGCGGGAGGAAGAGCAGGACGGAGCACTCGCCCGTGCGGAACAGCGGGCGCAGCCGCTCCACGATGTTGCCGCACTCCGCGAAGAAGGCGCGGTGGGTGAGGACACAGCCCTTGGGCCGGCCGGTCGTCCCGGACGTGTAGACGATGGTCGCCGGGTCGTCCGCCTTGGCGAGCGAGCCGCGCTCCTCGACGGTGGCGTCGCTGACGTCCTTGCCGAGGCGCTCCAGCTCCTCGACACCGCCGCCCTCGATCTGCCAGACGTGCTCGAGGGCGGGCAGCCGGTCGCGCACCGACTCCACGGAGGCCGCGTGCGTCGGCAGTTCCACGATGCAGGCGGTCGCGCCCGAGTCACCGAGGATCCACTGCACCTGCTCGGCGGAGCTGGTCTCGTACACCGGCACGGTGATGGCGCCGGCGCTCCAGATCGCGAAGTCGAGCAGCGTCCACTCGTAGCGGGTACGGGACATCAGAGCGACCCGGTCACCGGGCCGCACGCCCGAGGCGATCAGGCCCTTGGCCGCGGCTCGCACCTCGGCGAGGAACGTGGTGGCGCTGACATCCGTCCAAGTGCCGCCCACCTTGCGGGCGATCACGGCTACGTCGGGATGCTGCGCGGCGTTTCGACGGACGATGTCGGTGAGATTTCCGTCCGCAGGGACCTCGTACAAAGCCGGAAGGCTGAACTCGCGCAAGACTGCTGCTCCTCATAGGGCGCCGACGCCACGACTCTGTGTG
Organism: Streptomyces sp. NPDC005784; assembly: GCF_042871525.1. NCBI lineage: Bacteria > Bacillati > Actinomycetota > Actinomycetes > Kitasatosporales > Streptomycetaceae > Streptomyces > Streptomyces sp. NPDC005784. Next base: position 488,729 of record NZ_JBIAIQ010000001.1, on the reverse strand, counting down.
ACGCGCCGGTGCGGTCCAAGGCTCGGGCAGGTACTCAAGAGATCGCTTGTTGAAATCCCGAGTACGACTGGACTGCCCGGACGTTACCCGCCGGTATGGCTTCTTCGACAGGGGGTCCCGGCGAGATGTTCTATGCGTCACACGTGTTGGCGTTCCTTCGCGCACAGTAGTCCACGCCCTTCTTGACTAGCCAGTAACCGCAGGTCCGGCCGCCTCTGTTCACGTCTGCCACACAGGCCTACGCTTGATCGTCATGGCATTCACACCGGTCGGCCGTCCGAGGACGCGCATTCATGTGGTCAGTGACGTGCACGGCAACGCCCGGGACCTGGCCCGAGCGGGCGACGGCGCCGACGCCCTGATCTGCCTCGGTGACCTGGTCCTCTTCCTCGACTACGCCGACCATGCGCGCGGCATCTTCCCGGACCTGTTCGGCGTGGAGAACGCCGACCGCATCGTCGAGCTGCGCACCGCCCGCCGCTTCGAGGAGGCGCGCGCGTTCGGCGCCCGGCTGTGGGGAGGCATCGGCACGGACCGGGCCGCCGCGATCGAGAAGGCGGTGCGCAAGCAGTACGCCGAGATGTTCGCCGCGTTCCCGACACCGACGTACGCGACCTACGGCAATGTCGACATGCCGACCCTGTGGCCGGAGTACGCCGGGCCCGGCACCACCGTCCTCGACGGCGAGCGGGTCGAGATCGGCGGCCGCGTCTTCGGGTTCGTCGGCGGGGGGCTGCGGACACCGATGCGGACCCCGTACGAGATCAGCGACGAGGAGTACGCGGCCAAGATCGAGGCGGTCGGCGAGGTCGACGTGCTGTGCACGCACATTCCGCCGGAGGTGCCGGAGCTGGTGTACGACACCGTGGCGCGCCGCTTCGAGCGCGGCTCCCGTGCCCTGCTGGACGCGATCCGGCGTACGCGCCCCCGTTACGCGCTCTTCGGCCACGTCCACCAGCCCCTCGTCCGCCGGATGCGCGTCGGGGCGACGGAATGCGTGAATGTGGGGCACTTCGCCGGGTCGGGCCGGCCCTGGGCGCTGGAGTGGTGAGCCGGAGGCCGTGGTGAACGCCGGGTGGGGTGACGGCGCCAGCAGCCGTGCGCGGTAGCCTTCACGCTGCACACACGTGCGCACCACCCTCCCTCACCGGACCTCATCTGGAGGAGCCACCGCGATGGCGGAACACACCAGTTCGAGCATCACGATCGAGGCGGCACCGGCTGATGTCATGGCGGTGATCGCCGACTTCGCCCGCTACCCGGACTGGACGGGTGAGGTGAAGGAGGCGGAGGTCCTCGGGACGGACGAGCGGGGCCGCGCCGAACAGGTCCGCCTCGTCATGGACGCCGGCGCCATCAAGGACGACCAGACCCTCGGCTACACCTGGACCGGCGACCACGAGGTCTCCTGGACCCTGGTCAAGTCCCAGATGCTCCGTTCCCTGGACGGCTCGTACCTCCTCAAGCCCACGGGCGACGGCGCCACCGAGGTCACCTACCGGCTGACCGTCGACGTCAAGATCCCCATGCTCGGCATGATCAAGCGCAAGGCCGAGAAGGTCATCATCGACCGTGCCCTGGCCGGCCTGAAGAAGCGCGTCGAGGAAACGGTCTAGCCACCCACGGGCGCCCGCCCCACACCCCGGGGCACCGTTGCGCCCGGCTCTCGGAGCACGCCCCACACCCCGGGGCGTCACTTTGCCCAGCCCCCGGAACCACACCCCGCACGTCGGCAGGGCCACCCCCTCCGTGGCGCGGCCCACCCCTTCCGTGGCGCGGCCCACCCCTTCCTCGCCCCCTCCGCCCCTGCCCTTCCCGTACCCGGGGCTCCGCCCCGGACCCCGCTCCTCAAACGCCGGAAGGGCTGAAGACTGCCCCCGGCCGGGGCTGAAATGCGGACGGGCCACCACGACGCACCCGCAGCCGGGATCCGGCGTGAGGGGACGTGCCGGTGCATCAAATACCCGCAGGCCGGACGGATCACCACCCGCGCTCACTTCGCGACGCCGCCGGGATCCGTCCGGATGCGGGCGGATGTACCGGCGCGGCCCCGACCCACCCACCGGACCGGAACCCGAAAACCGCCGAGGCCACCGCACCGGTAGCGTTCACCCCCATGCGCACCATCCTGATCACCGGCCAAGGCGGCACCGGCCGTACCACCGTCGCCGCGGCCACCGCGCTGAAGGCGGCGGGGGAAGGCACCCGCACCCTGGTGCTCACCGCCGACCGCACCGACACCCTCGGTGCCGTCCTCGGCGTCCCCACCGGCCCGGACCCCGTCGAGGTCGCCCCCGGCCTCACCGCCTGGCGACCCGACGCCGCCGCCCGCTTCCGCGACGACCTCACCGCCTTCCAGCGGCGGGCCACCACCGCCCTCGACCTGCTCGGCGCCTCCCGGCTGGACGCCGAGGAAGTCACCCCGCTCCCCGGCGCCGAGGAACTCGCCCTGCTGCGCGCCCTGCGGGACGCCGCGCTGTCGGAGGCGTACGGCCTGCTCGTCGTGGACCTTCCGCCGGCCCCCCAGGCCCTCGCCCTCCTCGCCCTGCCCGAGGAGCTCCGCCGCTATCTGCGCCGCCTGCTCCCGCCGGAGCGCCAGGCGGCCCGTGCCCTGCGCCCCGTCCTCGGCCGCCTCGCGGGCGTGCCCATGCCCGCCGAGTGGCTGTACGAGACGGCAGGGCGCTGGGACGTCGAGCTGGCCGCCGTGCAGGCCGTCGTCGAGGACCGCGCCACGACCGTACGACTGGTCGCCGAGCCCGGACCGGCCGGCGCCGACGCCGTCCGCACCGCTGCCACCGCCCTCGCCCTGCGCGGCCTGCCCGTCGACGGCCTGGTCGCCAACCGGGTGCTGCCCGGCGCCACCAACGACGCCTGGCTGGGGGCCCTCGCGGCCCAGCAGCGCAAGGCCCTGGACGAGTGGCAGGAGACGTACGAGGTCCACCAGGTCCCGCACCGCGGCCACGACCCGCGCGGCACCGACGACCTCGCCGCGCTCCCCGTGCCCGGCGTCAACACCGCGCCCACCCCCGTCGAGTGGCCCGTCACCGATCACCTCGCCGACGACGGCGTGCTCGTCTGGCACATCCCGCTGCCCGGCGCGATACGCGACGAACTCGACCTCATCCGGCGCGGCGACGAACTCGTCGTCACCGTCGGCCAGTTCCACCGGATCGTTCCGCTCCCCTCCGCTCTGCGCCGCTGCTCGGTGGCGGGCGCCGCACTGCGCGAGGGCGAGCTGCGCGTCCGCTTCACGCCCGATCCCGGGCTGTGGCCGCGCGAGAAGTGACCGTGCCGTGATCCGGGGCACCGGACACGGTGAACGGGGTACCCCCGTTCGGGTAACGTCGAAGGCACGATAAAAGTAGGCAGGAGTCCCGCCATGAGCGAAGAGCGCCCCACATCCGACGCCGCTCAGGAGGAGACGGCCGACGAGGTGCGCGTCGAAGAAGCGCACGCCACCGACGCCGACGCCTGGGCGACGGCCTGCGAGGAGGACCTCGCCGCGGAGAAGGCCCGTCGCCGCGCCCAGCACGGCCCGCCGCCCGGCTCGGCCGCCGAGGAACTGCGCAAACTCGTCGACGCCGTCGCCGACAAGCTCTCCGGGCTCCAGTCGCCGCTGTTCGGCGCGGTCGCCTCCGGAACCGCCCAGCAACTGGTCAACCAGGTGGTGCAGCAGGCCAAGGCCGCCGTGGAACCGGTGCTGGAGCGCAACCCCGACGTCTTCGACCACCTCGCGGCCGCGGGCTCCGAACTGCTCGCCGCCTACCGTTCGGCCGTCGAGAACCAGGAGCGCCGCTGGACCGCCCGGGGCACCGGATCCCGCGACGACGAGTCCGGTCCGGGCGAACACATCGACTTGGACTAATCGCCCCTCGGGTACGGTTGGCCGTAGCGGGGCTCGACCGAAACTGAGGGATTCATGGGACTCACCATCGGCGTCGATATCGGCGGCACGAAGATCGCGGCCGGTGTGGTCGACGAGGAAGGCAACATTCTCTCGACCCACAAGGTGCCGACCCCGACCACGCCGCAGGCCATTATTGACGCCATCGCCTCGGCCGTGGAGGGCGCGCGCGCCGGTCACGACATCGTGGGTGTCGGTATCGGTGCCGCCGGATACGTGAACCGCCAGCGCTCGACGGTGTATTTCGCGCCGAACATCGACTGGCGCAACGAGCCGCTCAAGGCTGAGGTCGAGCAGCGTGTCGGTCTGCCGGTCGTCGTGGAGAACGACGCGAACGCGGCCGCCTGGGGCGAATACAAGTTCGGCGCCGGCAAGGGCCACCGCAACGTCATCTGCATCACCCTGGGCACGGGCCTCGGCGGCGGCATCATCATCGGCAACAAGCTGCGCCGCGGGCACTTCGGCGTGGCCGCCGAGTTCGGCCACATCCGGATGGTGCCGGACGGTCTGCTGTGCGGCTGCGGCTCGCAGGGCTGCTGGGAGCAGTACGCCTCCGGGCGCGCCCTCGTCCGCTACGCGAAGCAGCGGGCGAACGCGACCCCGGAAGCCGCGGAGATCCTGCTGGGCCTCGGTGACGGCACCCCGGACGGCATCGAGGGCAAGCACATCTCCATGGCCGCCCGCCAGGGCGACCATGTCGCGGTGGACTCCTACCGCGAGCTGGCCCGCTGGGCCGGTGCGGGTCTGGCCGACCTCGCCTCGCTCTTCGACCCGTCCGCCTTCATCGTCGGCGGCGGCCTCTCGGACGAGGGCGAGCTGGTCCTCGACCCGATCCGCAACTCGTACAAGCGCTGGCTGGTCGGCGGCAACTGGCGCCCGGTCGCCGATGTGATCGCCGCCCAGCTGGGCAACAAGGCGGGTCTCGTCGGAGCGGCGGACCTGGCCCGGGAACCCGACCCGATCATGTAGCGCCCGCACATCCTGTCGCACGGCAGCGCCCGCCGCACCTCCACGGGACGGCGGGCGCCGCCGTATCCCGGGCCGGCCGCGCTGGGGCTTTCACCCCTTCCGGGAGGCTCTCAGCGCGTATCTTGATCGCCATGCCGACCAGCCCCTCCGCCAGTCCGCTGCCCGCGTCCCGTACCGAATCCGACGGTTCGGCCGTCATCCGCGTGCTCAGCTACAACATCCGCTCGATGCGCGACGACACCGCCGCGCTCGCCCGTGTGATCAGCGCCTGCGCACCTGACCTCGTCCTGGTCCAGGAGGCGCCGCGCTTCTTCCGCTGGCGCAAGAAGCTCGCGCGTCTCGCCGCCGCCTCCGGCCTGGTCGTCCTGTCCGGCGGTGCCACCGCCTCCGGCCCCGCGCTGCTGTGCACCCTGCGGGCCACCGTGGAGCGCACCGAGGACGTGCTGCTGCCGCTCACCCCGGGCCTGCACCGTCGCGGCTTCGCCACGGCGGTAGTCCGGTTCGGGGGCGCCCGGCTCGGCGTACTGAGCTGCCATCTGTCGCTCCAGAAGGACGAGCGCTATCAGCAGAGCGGCATGCTCCTGGACCGTCTCGCCGGTCTCGGTACCCCGCACGCCGTCGCGGGCGGCGACCTCAACGAACGCCCGACGGGACCCACGTTCCGCCGTCTCGCGGGCACGCTCCAGGACGGCTGGACGACCCGTCCCTGGGGCGGGGAGCACACCTGGACGTTCGCGGGACCCGACCGGCGCATCGACGCGATCTTCGCCACGCCCGGCATCGAGGTCCTCGGCTGCGGGGTGCCGCTCGACCTCACCGGCGTGACCGGGACAGACCTGAGGGCGGCCACGGACCACCTGCCCGTGCTGGCCGCCCTCAAAGTGCCCGCGTCCTGAATGCTCGCGTCCCAAGTGCTCGCGACTGGAGTGCCCGCGTCCCGAGTGCCCGCGTCCTGGGGGTGGGTCAGACCACCGCGCCGCGCCCCGGGTCGTCGAGGTCCTCGTCGTCGCCCTTCATGCGGGTCACCAGGGTGGCGAAACCGCCGAGGAAACCGCCGATGCCGAGGGTGGTGAGCCACCAGGTCATGTCCCAGCTGAGCAGGACAGCCAGCAGGAGCAGGGCGGGTCCGCCGAGCACACCGAGCCAGGCGAACTTGGCGGTCGTGTCCGCGGCCGGCAGCGGAGGCGGCTCGGGCGGTACGAAATGGCCCTCGTCGTCCTCGTCGAAGTCGTCCTCGGCCGGCTCGGGCGCGCGGTAGTCCCGCGGGCCGCCGACACCGGGCGCGAAGGCGATCGAGCTGCCGAGGGGTTTGGCGGCGGAGGGCCGGTCGGAGGAGGCCTCCGGCTCGGGCGTGGCCCCCGGAGCCGGGGCGTCGTCGCCCTCGCCCGTGCCGTCCCCGGCGCTCTTGCCGCCGGCCTCGGGTCCCGCGTCCGTCCCGGGCTCGGGGAGGGCCAGGTCCTCCACCGACCGGTACGGCCGTGAGCCGGGCGGGTCCGGCGGCTCCTCGCCGTATCCCTCGACGATCGACTGCCAGGCGGCGTCCTCGTCGAAGGGCACGCTCTGCCCGTCGCCGGGAGACTCCCCGCGGGCATCACCGGGCGACTCTCCGAGCGGGTCCCCCGCGGACTCTCCGAGCGCGTCGCCGAGTCCCTCGCCGAGAGTCCCGTCGCGCGGCTCGCCCACGGGTACGCCCTTCTCCTCGGAATCGCCGCGGTCCGCGTCGTGCTCAGCCACCGGCTGCCGTCCCTTCCTGCCGACCCACCTGACCCGCGTCGGCCTCCTTGCCGGCACCGGGCGCGAGCCGGGTGACGAAGGAGTAGCTCTCCTCGAAGATCCGGTCCGCGTCGTGGTCCAACGTCGCGACGTGGTAGCTCTGTTCCAGCACGATCTCCGTCACGTCCGTGGACGACACCCGGCCGAGGACGCGCGCCGAGTCGGCGGGGGAGACCACGTGGTCCTGGAGACTGTGCAGCAGCAGGAGCGGCTGGGTGACCTGCGGCAACTCCGCGTCCACGACACCGCACAGCTGCCGCATCGAGTGCGCGGCGTGCAGCGGCACCCGGTCGTAGCCGAGCTCTACGGAGCCCTCCTTCGCGATGTCGCTCGCGATGCCCCTGACGGACGGAACAAGGTGACGGAGCACGGGCAGGGCGTGCGCGGCGAGGCCCTGCACCTTGTTCAGCGGGTTGACGACCACGACGCCGCTGATCTCGTCGCCGTGCTTGGCGGCGAGGCGCAGGGCCAGCGCGCCGCCCATCGAGAGCCCGAGGACGAAGACCTGGGTGCAGTTCTCGCGCAGGGCACGCAGCTCGCGGTCGACCTCGGCGTACCAGTCCTGCCAGCCGGTGAGCTGCATGTCCTCCCAGCGGGTGCCGTGTCCCGGCAGCAGGGGCAGCGCGACAGTCAGACCGCGCTCGGCGAGATACTCCGCCCAGGGGCGCAGTGACTGAGGGGAGCCGGTGAAACCGTGGCAGAGAAGGACGCCGACCTCTCCGCCCTCGTGGCGGAACGGCTCGGCTCCAGGAAGGACCGGCACCTCGGTCTCCTGTTCATGAGTTGGGCGGAAAACGACTCCAGGTGTGCTTCACCGTACGCGACCGTACTGACACCGACCAGGGTCGTCGGGTCCTTTGGCGGTGCTCCGGGTTAAGGTCTGATCTACGACACAGGAGGCACTCGGGTGATCTACGGCGCAATGAAGTTTTCCATCGGAGGGCCGCTGAAGCTCGCCTTCAGGCCCTGGGTGGAAGGCCTCGAGAACATCCCCGCCGAGGGCCCGGCCATTCTGGCGAGCAATCACCTGTCGTTCTCGGACTCGTTCTTCCTGCCGGCGGTCCTCGACCGCAAGGTGACCTTCATCGCGAAGGCCGAGTACTTCACGACCCCGGGCATCAAGGGCCGGATGACCGCCGCCTTCTTCAAGGGTGTCGGCCAGCTCCCGGTTGACCGCTCCGGCGCGCGCGGTGCGGGCGAGGCGGCCATCAAGAGCGGCATAGACGTGATCGAGCGCGGCGAACTGTTCGGCATCTACCCGGAGGGCACGCGCTCGCCCGACGGCCGCCTCTACCGGGGCAAGCCCGGTGGCCTCGCGCGCGTGGCCCTCGCCACCGGCGCGCCCGTCATCCCCGTCGCGATGATCGACACCGAGAAGATCCAGCCGCCGGGCAAGGTGATGCCCAAGCTGATGCGTCCGGGCATCCGCATCGGCAAGCCGCTGGACTTCAGCCGGTACAGCGGAATGGAGCACGACCGGTTCGTGCTCCGCGCGGTGACCGACGAGGTCATGTACGAAATCATGAAGCTCTCCGGCCAGGAGTACGTCGACATGTACGCGACGGCCGCCAAGCGGCAGATCGCGGATGCGGCGAAGGCCGAGAAGGACGCGGAGAAGGCGGCCAGGGCGGCACTCGCCCAGGCCGAGAAGCAGGCGGCCAAGGAGCGGGCCGAAGAGCTGGCCGCGGAGCAGGCGGCCGAGGACCAGGACGAGGAACAGGCCGAGGGGCAAGACGAGGAACAGGCCGAAGAGCTGGACGAGGAGCTGGACGAGGAGCAGGCCGAGGAGCCGGCCGAGGAGCAGGCGGCCGAGGAGCAGAACGAGGAGCAGGCCGTCGAGGGGCGGGTCGGGGAACAGGCCGATCCGTCGACCGGCCGGCAGGCCGCCGGGGAAGCCGAACCGACCGACAGGCAACGGTCCGGCTCCTAGAAGCGTCCGTAGGGACGTCGGCAGTGTGGGGTGGGGGGCATGGCCAAGCGCGAGAGAGTCATGAGGATGTCGGTCGAGCAGCCGCTGTGGCGTGCACTGGCCGGGTACCGGGTGCTGACCGTGCTGTACGCGATCGGGCTCTTCGCCACCGCGTACGACACGTTCGCCCGCCCCTGGGTGGCCGTCGCGTTCTTCGCGTTCCTGCTCGTCTGGACGCTGGCCACACTCCGCAGGGTCTCCGGCGCGGCCAACTGCACCAAGCGGTTCCTCGCCGCCGACCTCACGATCGCGCTGGCCGGCATCATGCTCACCCGCGTCGCCGACTCGGCCTCGCGCATCGACTCGGGCGGCCCGACGCTGCCGTCGATATGGACGGCGGGCGCCGTCCTCGCCTTCGCGATCAAGGGCGGCTGGCGGTGGGCGGCCTTCGCCTCCACGCTCGTCGCCGCGGCCAACCTCATCGAACGCGAGCGCCTCGCCCGGGACACCGTGCACAACGTGATCCTCGTCTGGGTCGCCTCCATCGCCATCGGCTACGTCGTAGAGGTCGCCCGCGCCTCCGAGCGCACCCTCGCCCGCGCCCTGGAGATCGAGGCCGCCACCCGCGAACGCGAGCGGCTCGCCCGGGACATCCACGACGGCGTGCTCCAGGTCCTCGCCATGGTGCAGCGGCGTGGCAGCGCGCTCGGCGGCGAGGCCGCGGAACTCGGCAGGATGGCAGGTGAGCAGGAGGCCGCGCTGCGCACGCTGGTGTCGGGCGGTCTGGTGCCCGTCTCACGGGTGTCGGAGGACGCCGCGCTCGGCGCGGTCGTGCTGGCCGTCGACGAACCCGACGAGGATCCCGCGGGCCCCGTCGACCTGCGCGCCCTGCTCGCCCCGTACGCCACCGCGCGCGTGACCCTCTCCGAGCCCGGCGCGCCGGTGCCGCTCGACACGCCCGTGGCGCGGGAACTGGCCGCTGCCGTCGGTGCCGCCCTGGACAATGTCCGCAAGCACGTGGGCGCGGACGCCCGTGCCTGGATCCTGGTCGAGGACGAACCCGACGAGGTGATCGTGACGGTGCGCGACGACGGCCCCGGCATCCCGGAGGGGCGGCTCGCCCAGGCCGAGGGCGAGGGGCGGCTCGGGGTGGCGCTGTCGATCCGCGGCAGGCTGCGCGAGCTGGGCGGCGCGGCCGAGCTGATCTCGGTCCCGGGGCAGGGCACGGAGGTCGAGCTGAAGGTGCCGAAGGACGTGCGGGGGAAGGCGAAGACGCGATGACGAAGGCGACGGTACGGCGATGACGGGCGGGACGGCGGCGGAGCCGCGGGCGGGCGAGGACCCCATCAGGGTCATGGTGGTGGACGACCACCCCATGTGGCGCGACGCCGTGGCCCGTGACCTGGCGGCCGCCGGGTTCGACGTGGTCGCCACGGCGGGCGACGGCGAACAGGCCGTGCGCCGCGCCCTGGCGGCGGCGCCCGACGTCCTCGTCCTCGATCTGAACCTGCCCGCCAAGCCCGGTGTCCAGGTCTGCAAGGAACTGGTCGGCGCCAATCCGGCCCTGCGCGTTCTGGTCCTGTCGGCCAGCGGCGAGCACGCCGACGTGCTGGAGGCGGTGAAGTCCGGCGCGACCGGCTACCTCCTGAAGTCGGCGTCCGCGGAGGAGCTGACCGACGCGGTGCGCCGGACGGCCGTCGGCGACCCGGTGTTCACACCGGGCCTCGCGGGCCTGGTCCTCGGCGAGTACCGCCGGCTGGCCTCGGAGCCGGTCACCGCCACGGGCGCCGGCGAGCCGAGGGCCCCGCAGCTGACCGACCGTGAGACCGAGGTGCTCCGCCTCGTCGCCAAGGGCCTGAGCTACAAGCAGATCGCCGAGCGCCTGGTCATCTCCCACCGCACCGTCCAGAACCATGTGCAGAACACCCTGGGCAAGCTCCAGTTGCACAACCGCGTCGAGCTGGTCCGCTACGCCATAGAGCGCGGGCTGGACGAGGCCTGACCCGGACAGTGGCCCCCCTTCGGGTGATCTGCGTTGATCAACTGGCCGACAATTCACCGGAATAGACCATCCGCACCATGCCGAAGTGACCTGGATCACTATTAGCGTGAGTCCGACAGCCACCCATGGCGAAGGGACTTTCCATGCGGGTCGGAGTACTGACCGGAGGCGGCGACTGCCCCGGGCTCAACGCCGTCATCCGGGGCATCGTCCGCAAGGGCGTGCAGGAGTACGGCTATGACTTCGTCGGTTACCGGGACGGCTGGCGGGGGCCGCTCGAAGGCGACACCGTACAGCTCGACATCCCCGCCGTGCGCGGGATCCTGCCGCGCGGCGGCACCATCCTCGGATCCTCGCGCACCAACCCCCTCAAGCACGAGAACGGCATCCGCCGGATCAAGGAGAACCTCGCCAAGCAGGAGGTCGACGCCCTCGTCGCGATCGGCGGCGAGGACACCCTGGGCGTCGCCGCGCGACTGGGCGACGAGTACGGCATCCGCGTCATCGGCGTACCGAAGACCATCGACAACGACCTCTCCGCCACCGACTACACCTTCGGCTTCGACACGGCGGTCAACATCGCGACCGAGGCCATCGACCGCCTGCACACCACCGCCGAATCGCATATGCGCGTCCTCGTCTGCGAGGTGATGGGCCGCCACGCGGGCTGGATCGCCATCCATTCGGGCCTGGCCGGCGGCGCGAACGTCATCCTCATTCCCGAGCAGCGCTTCGACGTCGAGCAGGTCTGCGCCTGGGTGACCTCGCGCTTCAAGGCGTCGTACGCGCCGATCGTGGTCGTCGCCGAGGGTGCCATGCCCAAGGACGGCGACATGGTCCTCAAGGACGGCACCCTGGACTCCTTCGGGCATGTCCGGCTCTCCGGCGTCGGCGAGTGGCTGGCCAAGGAGATCGAGCGGCGCACCGGCAAGGAGGCCCGCACCACGGTCCTCGGGCACGTCCAGCGCGGCGGGACGCCCAGCGCCTTCGACCGCTGGCTCGCCACCCGCTTCGGCCTGCACGCCATCGAGGCCGTCCGGGACGGCGACTTCGGCAAGATGGTGGCCCTGCGCGGCACGGACATCGTCCGCGTTCCGATCTCGGAGGCCACCGCCAAGCTGAAGACGGTCGACCCCAAGCTGTACGAAGAGGTCGGGGTCTTCTTCGGCTGACGGCGGCTCCTCCGCGGCTCCGGGGTATGGGTCGTATGTCCGGCCCATACCCCAGAACGGGAGAAACCGGTGGAGATTCTGGCTTTCGGCGTCCAGTCCGACGAGAAGCCCTTGATCGAGAAGGCCTTCGCGGGACGCCACGAGGTCCGCTGCCTCGGCGTCTTCCTCACCGAGGACACCGCGCCCATCGCGGCCGGCTACGAGGCCGTCTCCACCAGCGTCAACTGCGGCCTGGGACACCGCGTTCTGCAGACCCTGGCGACCGGCGGCACCCAGCTCGTCGCCCAGCGCTCCACCGGGTTCAACAACATCGACCTCGAGGTCGCCGAGCGCCTCGGCATGACGGTCGCCCGGGTCTCGTACTACTCGCCCTACTCGGTCGCCGAGTTCGCCTGGACCCTCGGCATGGCCGTCAACCGCCGTATCGTGCGCGCCGCCAACCGCACCCGAGACTTCGACTTCCGCCTGGACGGACTGATGGGCCGTGACATGCACGGCCGCACCGCGGGCGTCATCGGCACCGGAAAGATCGGCGAGGCCTTCACCCGGATCGCCCACGGCTTCGGCATGAACCTCCTCGGCTGGGACATCACCGAGAACCCGGCCTGCGTCGAACTCGGCATGAACTACGTCTCCAAGGAGCGCCTCCTCGCCGAGTCCGACCTGGTCACCCTGCACGTCCCGCTGATGCCGGGGACCCAGCACCTCATCGACGCGGACGCCCTGCGCGCGATGAAGGACGACGCGATCCTGGTGAACTCCAGCCGCGGTGGTCTGATCGACAGCCAGGCCCTCGTCGCCCAGCTGCGCGAGGGCCGCTTCACGGGCGTCGGCCTCGACGTGTACGAGGCGGAGGCCGGGCTGTTCTTCCTCGACAAGTCCCTCGAAACCGTCGAGGACGACACCCTGGCCCGCCTGGTCACCTTCCCGAACGTCCTGGTCACCTCGCACCAGGCGTACTACACCGGCGACGCCGTGGGCCAGATCGTCGACGCCACCGTCAGGAACGTCCTCGACTACACCGAGGGCCGCCGCTCGGAGAACGTGCTGGTGCCCCGCAGCTGACCCGCCAGCTCCCGTACGACCGCCGCGCCGTTCAGCGTCAGCACCGACTCCGGGTGGAACTGCACGCCCGCGAAGCCGGGGCCGCGCAGCGCGTGCACCTCGCCGTTCGCGGCCCGGCTGACCTCGACGCCGTGCGCGGACAGCTCCGCCAGCGCCTCGTCGTCGCAGCGCGCCGCGAAGCTGTTGTAGAAGCCGACGGTCTCGGCCCGCCCGAACAGGTCGATGCGGGTCTGCGCGCCCTGGAACGGGACGTCCTTGCGGACGATCTCCAGCCCCAGCTCGGCCGCGATCAGCTCGTGCCCGAGGCAGACACCGAGGACGCCGTGCCGGTGCCCCCGGAGCACCTCGGCGGTGAGCGCCCGCAGGAAGCGCATCTTGGGGTCCGCCGGATCGGAGGGGTCCCCGGGACCGGGGCCGAGGACCACCGGCCCCTCGTGCGCGAGGACCGCCTCGCGCAGCCCCGGCCCGTCGTAGCGGCGCACGGTCACGTCGAGTCCGGAGGACCGCAGCAGATGCGCCAGCATCGCGGTGAAGGTGTCCTCGGCGTCCACGACCAGCGCGTGCCCGGCGAGTTCCCGGGAACGCTCCTGCATCCGCAGCCAGAACGGCGCCAGCGAGGCCCGCCGCCCGTCGAGCGACGCCCGCACCCGTGGATCGTCGCCCAGCTTCGGCCGTACGCCGTCCGGGCGCGGCCTGCCGGGCCGCACCCCCAGCGCCGCCAGCACACCCGCCGCCTTGGCATGTGTCTCGGCGACCTCGCCCGCCGGATCCGATCCCCGTACGAGGGTGGCGCCGACCGGCACTCGCAGCCGGCCGGCCGCGTCGATGTCGGCGGTCCGGATGAGGATCGGGGAGTCGAGGGTCTGCGCCCCGGCCTCTGGGTCCGGCCCGTCCCCCGGCTGCCGTCCGACCAGCGCCAGCGCGCCCGCGTAGTAGCCGCGCCCGCCGACCTCATGGCGCTCGATGACCCGGCAGGCGTTCTGGACCGGCGAGCCGGTGACGGTCGCCGCGAACATGGTCTCCCGCAGCACGTCCCGTACGTCCAGCGAGGAACGGCCCCGCAACTCGTACTCGGTGTGCGCGAGATGGGCCATCTCCTTGAGCCGCGGCCCGATCACCACCCCGCCCATGTCACCGACCGTGCACATCATCTTGAGCTCCTCGTCGACGACCATCGAGAGCTCCTCGATCTCCTTGCCGTCGGCGAGGAACGCGAGCAGGTCCTCGGGGGTCGGCCCCCCGGCCGGATAGCGGTACGTGCCGCTGATCGGGTTCATCACGACCGTCCCGGCGGACATCCGGACATGCACCTCCGGGCTCGCCCCGACCAGCGTCCGCTCCCCGGTGTGCACGACGAACGTCCAGTACGCGCCCCGCTCGCCGATCAGCAGCCGGCGGAACAGCGCCAGGGCGTCGGCCCGTCCGAACCCCGGGATCCGTCCCTCGTAGGTCCGCCGGATAACGAAGTTGGCGCCCTCGCCGCGCCCGATCTCCTCGCGCAGCACCCGTTCGACGATCCCGGAGTACTCCTCGTCGCCGACGTCGAAGCCGCCGCCCTCGACCCGGACGTCGTGCGCCGGCAGTTGCTCCAGCGCCTGTCCGAGCGGCAGTTCGTGACGCTCCTCGGGAACGAGCACCGAAAGCGGGGTGCCGTCGTCACGGACGTCGAAGCCGCGCTCCCGGATCTGCCGGAACGGGATCAGCGCGAGGCCCTCGTCGGGAATGTCGGCGAGGCGCTCCACCTCGCGCACCGGCCCCAGCAGCAGTTCCACCACATCGTGGTCGCGGCCCGGAGTCCGGCGGCGCAGGAGGGCGAAGGGACGGGGATCGTCCAGCAGGTCGAGCAGATTCATCGGTGCGGTCCTTCTCTCGAATCGTGCATCTCGGAGAGGAACGACCCGGGTCCGCAAACACCGAAGGCCGCCCCTCGGGCGGCCTTCGCGAAGTCTTGTCTACGCGCAGTCAGTGGGCCGCCGGATGTGCGGTCCACCACCAGTTCTGGTTCGAATGCGCGAACATGCGCCGCACATTACCCGACGTGAGGGGTGCGCAACAGCGTGAACCGTCCCCGCATGGCGTTCCGACCGCCCGGTCACCGGCCATGGATGGCCAGACAGATCACCGGCCGCGGACGGCCGGACAGTCCGAACCCACCGTGGAAACGAGAGCCATGCACGCAGCCCGTTCGCCCCAGACCCGCCGGACCGGCGCCCGCGCCCTGACCGTGCTCCTAGCGGCGGCCGCCCTCGCCGCCGGGCCGCTCGGCCCCGCGAGCTCGGCCCCGCGCCCGAGCGACTCCGAGGACCTGACCCAGGTCGCCTACCGCGGCCACATCTTCACCGTTCCCGCCTCCTGGCAGATCGTGGACCTGAAGAAACATCCGGACACCTGCGTCCGCTTCGACCGGCACGCCGTCTACCTCGGCACGCCCGGCAGCGACCAGAACTGCCCGGCCAGGGCCAGTGGACGTACCGAGGCACTGCTCGTCCAGCCCGCTCCCACCGCCGACCGGACCGTCACCGAGAACCCCACGGCCCGCACCTACCGGGCCACCGGCGACCGCATCGCCGTCACCGCCGCCTACGGATACGACCGCACCCGCATCCAGGACGTCCTGCGCAGCGCCGGACTGCCCGTGGCCGCCGCACGGCTCGAGGAGCCCGCGGAGCGGCCCGCGGCGGCCGCGCTGCCGACCGACGCGACCTCCTACCGGGGCGAGGGCTTCGACGCCTGCACCGCCCCGAGCCAGTCGGCGATGGACGCCTGGCGCGACGACTCCCCGTACGGTGCCATCGGCGTCTACATCGGCGGCCTCAACCGCGCCTGCGCCCAGCAGCACCTCACCGCGGACTGGGTGCGGACGCAGTACACGCACGGCTGGCGGTTCTTCCCGCTGTACGTCGGCCGGCAGCCCTCCGCCGACGGCGGCAGCTGCGGTGGCGGCTGCTCGGCCATCACCAGCCCGGTGCCGCAGGGCACCGCGGCGGCCGACGACGCGGTCAAGCAGGCCGCCGCGCTGGGCTTCGGCAAGGGCACGGTGATCTACAACGACCTGGAGCACTACGAGCCCGGCGGCAAGATCACCGACCAGGTGCTCGCCTACCTCGACGCCTACACCGTGCGCCTGCACGCACTCGGCTACCGCTCCGGCGCGTACGGCAACACCTCGTCCCTGGTGTCCGACCTGATCGCCAACCGGGGGGACGTCACTCTGCCCGACGTGATCCACTTCGCCCGCTGGAACGGCGCGTCGAGCACGTCCGACTCCTCGATCCCCTCGACGCTGTGGGGCAAGCACCAGCGCATCCACCAGTACGTGGGCGACACGACCGAGACCCACGGCGGTGTGAAGATCTCCATCGACCGCGACCGCCTCGACGTGGACTAGTGGACTAGCGGTCTTCCCCCTCCGGGCGGCCCCGGCGACGCGCCGTACCGTCGCCCGGAGAGGTGTCGATCGAGCGCGGTTCGTCTCAATTGATGAGCAAGGGAATGGACGCCCGACACGACCCCGTAATGTTGTGGGGGTGACCGTGAACGCTAAGTCCAGCGCGAGCGCTGGCAACACCTGGCGAGACCTGCCCGCGGCGCAGCAGCCCGAGTACCCCGATGCCGAGGCTCTGCGCGATGTGATCGCGGACCTCGAGTCGTATCCGCCGCTCGTCTTCGCGGGCGAGTGCGACCAGCTGCGCGCCCGGATGGCGTCCGTCGCCAAGGGAGAGGCGTTCCTTCTCCAGGGCGGCGACTGCGCCGAGGCCTTCGACGCCGTGTCGGCCGACCACATCCGCAACAAGCTCAAGACCCTGCTCCAGATGGGCGCCGTCCTCACGTACGCCGCCTCGGTGCCTGTGGTGAAGGTCGGCCGCATCGCCGGCCAGTACTCCAAGCCGCGCTCCAAGGGCACCGAGACCCGCGACGGCGTGACCCTGCCGACGTACCGGGGCGACTCGGTCAACGGCTTCGACTTCGACGAGAAGTCCCGCATTCCGGACCCCGAGCGCCTGAAGCGGATGTACAACGCGTCCGCCTCCACGCTCAACCTGGTGCGCGCCTTCACCACCGGCGGCTACGCCGACCTGCGCCAGGTGCACGCCTGGAACCAGGACTTCGTGAAGTCGTCCCCGTCGGGTCAGCGCTACGAGCAGCTGGCGCGTGAGATCGACAACGCGATGAACTTCATGCGGGCCTGCGGCACCGACCCGGAGGAGTTCAAGACCGTCGAGTTCTACGCCTCCCACGAGGCGCTGCTCCTCGACTACGAGTCGGCGCTGACCCGCGTCGACTCGCGCACGGGCCACCTGTACGACGTCTCGGGCCACATGGTGTGGATCGGTGAGCGCACCCGCCAGCTGGACGGCGCGCACATCGAGTTCGCGTCGAAGATCCGCAACCCGGTCGGGATCAAGCTGGGCCCGACGACGACGGCCGAGGAGGCGCTCCAGTACATCGAGCGCCTCGACCCGGACCGCGAGCCGGGCCGCCTCACCTTCATCGTGCGGATGGGCGCGGACAAGGTCCGCGACAAGCTGCCCGAGCTGGTCGAGAAGGTCACCGCCTCCGGCGCGACCGTGGCCTGGGTGACCGACCCGATGCACGGCAACACCTTCGAGGCCGCCTCGGGCCACAAGACCCGCCGCTTCGACGACGTGCTCGACGAGGTCAAGGGCTTCTTCGAGGTCCACAAGGGTCTCGGCACACACCCGGGCGGCATCCATGTCGAGCTCACCGGTGACGATGTCACCGAGTGCGTGGGCGGCGGCGACGAGATCTTCGTCGACGATCTGCACCAGCGCTACGAGACGGCCTGCGACCCCCGTCTGAACCGCAGCCAGTCCCTTGACCTGGCGTTCCTCGTCGCCGAGATGTACCGCGACCAGTAGTAGATCAACAGGCGCTGCGTCTGTTACCGGCACCTGAAGTGGGGGGGGGGGGGGGCACCACACCCCCCCCCCCCCCCCCGGGGGGTGGGGGGGTGTTGGGGGATGTGTATGTTTTTAAACAACCCCACACAGACTCACCCAACAACACCAACCACCCGGCGGGGAA